>CAZBTT010000010.1:0-25833 GCA_964494295.1 uncultured Acidobacteriota bacterium | reverse complement strand
GCCCCATCTGAGTGACCAGAACCGAGAAGGCGGCGGATGGCTGTTAGCCTCGCATCGTGACTGTCCGAGGTAACAGCGCGTGACCCGATTCCCGGTTGTCCTCGGCCTATCGTGCGCGCTACTCCCGGGCTGCGCGGGCTGGATTGATCCCGCGACCGGTGACCAGAAATCAACGATCGCCCTTGCCGTCGCGGGATTCGAGACTGGCGATACGGCCAGGGCTCGAGAGGCGCGGTCGATGCTCACGAGCCTCGGGCCTTCCGGAGTGAAGGCGCTCAGGCATCTCTTCCTCCAGCCCCCGGAGTTGCCGGAGCGGGAACGCTGGATGCACGTGAGGGCCCAGATTCTTGTGGCGTTGATCAATGTCTCTCCCGGAGGACCCGAGGCAGCGCAGGCTCTAGGAGACGAAGCACTCGCCTCCATCGCGGACGCGGCATCGAGCGCACTCCACGACGAATGGCTGCTGCCGGCGGCGAGCCGGATCGAACCGTGGATCCTCGAGCGATCCAGGGATATCCAGAAGCGCTACGACTACAAGAACCGGGCTCGCTGCTCGATCACGGCCCTCCGCTCAGCGGCTGCCTCAGGCCTGCTGGCCCCGTCTGAGAAGGACTACACCATCTTCGAGAGTTGCCCGGGACGGTTCCGCGCCCTTATGGAGAGCGGCTCCGCGGCCGGTCTTTCTGCAGTCATCAAGCGGGCGGTGAGGCGGGAGTACGAATTTGAGTCGACCCAGGCTCTCTCGCTGGCGCCCTCGGAGCTTCTTCCCCAAATCGCGCAGGAGGCCGGGACGTACTTTCAAGAGGAGGGTCTGACCGAATCAGCGGCGTATCGCCTGGTATCCGTCCTTCGTCAGATGGGCGAAGCCGGCAGGAGCGCGATCGTGAGCGGGGGCCGGCCGGCGGCCCGCGTTCTAGTGAGAACCTTCAATGGTGACAGCGACGAGGTGGTTGCCCTCCTGCGGGCGATGGGCGAGGACGCAGTCGTCGAGCTGGACATTCGCTCGAAGACCAAGGATGGTGAACAGGAGCCACACTGGATCGCCCTGTTGGGCTACCTGAGGGTACCCGATGCGGGCCCGCGCCTTCTGGAGTTCGCGGCCAGTCGGGACAGTCGGGTTCGCCGAGCGGCGGCCCGCGGACTGGGCGCCCTGGCCGAGGCGCGCTACCTGCCGCAATTGATGGATCTCCTGATGGACGCGGATGGCGCCGTGCGGGCGTCCGCGGCGAGAGCGGTTTCTTCCCTGGGCCGGGCCGCACTGCCGATCGTCCTGGCTGCCGCTGACCGGCCAGGCGATGACGTGAGATCCGAGATGGTGCGTAAGGCCGGAGTCTGCGCACTGCTTCACCTTGGGGAGGACGGAGAGGCGGCATTGAGGGTCCGGCAGCGTTCAGGCCCAATCGTCCAATGCTTCGAGGATGACCCAACCCCCGATGTCGCGAGAACCGCGATGGCGCTTGCGCCTACCGCCGTCGTGGGGCGGCTCACCGCGGAACGCGGAACGAACTACAAGGAAATGCTCTTCTCCGCGTACCCCTTCCTCGCAGCGTCGGAGCGTGAAGCAGTGACCCGGTTCCTTCGAGTGTGGCTCACCGATGGCAAAGGCAGCTTCGCTTTCGCCGCTACCCTGGCCCAGGGCCTTTGCCTCGATGCTCTGGCCCCGGAGCTGGCGAGGGCGAAGGGAGGGGACATCACGTACGCGCTTTCGGCGCTGCGGGCTCTTTCCGACGAGGCGGTGATCCCCGCCGTGCGCTCACGGCTTGCGGAAGAGACAGAGCCCTTTCGCCGGGCGAACCTCCAGGCCATTCTTGGCGCCAGAGGCGACGAGGGGGCCGCTCGCGCCGCTGACACCTACCGCAGGGACAACAGTCTCGAAGGGGAGAGGGAACGGGCAGTGAAGAGGTACTTCTGGGTTGGAGTTGGAGGACTACTCGGCCTGGTTCTTGCGGCGGTCTGGGCATCCCTCAATCAGACATCGCGGTTTCTGGTTCCGGCGATCGGCTTGTTGTACGGGGCGGCGTTGTGTCTGCTGACCGCGCCGGCGATCGCCCAGATCATGAGAACCGAGTCCGGTGGAACGGCGGTTCTTTGGGTGGCCGCGGCTCTGGCGGTCACAGGCGCGCTGGCCTTCGGCCTCGAGTTTCGTCTCCCCGGCGTGAGGGGCATGATTGGCCGCGGGCTGCTGTGGACGGTGGGCGGCTTCTTCGGAACCGTCACAGCATCCATGGCGATCAGTCTTCTCTTTGTTTCGATGGCGTTTTTTTCGTTCAGATAGGGGCATTCATGGCACAAGGCGGCGCTGCGACATTCGGCTCGGTTCTTCGAAGGTGGGAGTTCTGGCTCGTCGCGGTTATCGCGACACCGATTTTTGCCAGTTCGCTCGTCTGGGGGACCTTCGCCGTCGCCGCGGCCCGGGAGCGCACGCTCGCCGAGCGGCGGGAACGGGCCCTGCCGCCGTCGCGCGGCCTGATCCATCTGGCATCGAGGAAGTCGTTTGAGGCCGTGCAGACATGCCTGGCTCCGCTCGGCGCATCGCCAGCGGGTTTTCCACAATCTCTGGCCGACTCGCCGTGCGCGGCCGAGGCGAACAATGCCGCGCTGACGGTCCATCACAAGCTTGAATACACGGTGGCCCAACCGCTTCTTTCTGATGGGCGCATTCCCTGGTACTTCCTGTGCGCCGAGCCCCGGAATCCCCAGGACCCGGTTCTCGCGACAAGCTCGTTTCATGATGGCGTGGCCTGGGGCGATCCCTCGGTCAAGACGTGCTGGAGCAAGGGTCGCTTTTCCGGGTACCTCGGCAAGCCCGCGGAGACCACGCCCATGATCCTCTTCCTGGCCTGCGTCAGCGAGTATGCAAACGCTCATCCCACCCAGGGCTACCCCTCGAGGGTGGAGGATCTGGGACCGAGCGGAACAGGTTGCCTCCCGAGCGAACTCATCGTGAACCTGGAGCCGCAAAGATCCGCGTTTGCCCTCTACGCGGCCGGACCGCCCGATCCTCAGGGCCGAGTGAGGAGCTTCGATCTGCGCATGGTCCTCGACTCCACCCTCAAGAGGTCCAGGCAGAACCTGTTGATCAAGGAGGACGGGTTGATTCATGTCGCGCACGATCGCCTGGCTACCGAGGCCGATCCCGACGTGAAGGCGTTCGAGGCGCAGCAGGCCTCTCAGACGGAAACGCTTACTCCGGGCCTCTTTCGCAAGTGCGAGGACGGTGATCTTGAGGTTTGCAGCAACCTCGGCGTCTCTCTCTTCAAATTCGCCGAGGCGAACTCAGAGTGGGGCGGACCGGCGGAGCGTCTCAAGCTGGCCGCGAGCCTCTTGCAGCGGGCGTGCGATGGGGGCCATGCTCCGGCCTGCTTCGAACTCAAATCCACCATGGAGGACGACTCGCCGGCGAAGCTCGCGACGGTCCGCCGCTCCTGCGAACTCGGTTATGGGCGCGCCTGTGAAGACCTTGCCGGCAAGGTGCCCGGGGAGGCCGAGGCCGCGCGTCTCCGCGGGTGCGCGGCGGGCGACGCGGATTCCTGCTTCTGGCTCTGGCGCAAGAAGGCGGGTCTGGTCTCTGCGTCGCAAGCGAGCCTGATCGAAAAGGCCCTTCGCGCCGACTGCGAAGGACTTGATGCGAGCCGATGCACGAGGCTCGCGGAGGTCCTGGAGAAACGCGGGCAAGCCGGAAGAGGCATGGTCGCGGAGTTGTATCGGCGCGCGTGCATCTTCGGCGGGGACAAGGGCGCCTGCGAGATAGCGAAGGGCACTTCCACGCTGGACACACTGCCGGTGGGCGCGACCTTGTCGCAGAACACCTTCCTGAGATGTATCGCGGATTCTGATTCGGACGAGTGTCAGGAAGTGCGTGTGAAGGTTCCTTGGCCCTGCAAGGATGGCAAAGCCTCGGCCTGTTGGAAAACGTCAACGTCAGCCGGGTCACTCCTCGCGATCCGCCGATTCTGTGAAGCCGGATATGGGAAAGCGTGTGACCTTGCGAGCCTTCAATCGTCGAACGTTCTCCCCGACACCACCAAGTCGTGCCACACTGGTTCGTTTGAAAGTTGCTTCGACTTGTGGCGTTTGACCGAGGATCGAATTCCCGAACCCGAGAGGCGGCGAGAGAAAGCCATGCGTGAAGCTTGCGAGCGAGGTGTCCACAGCCAGTGTTCGGGCCTGGCCCGGTTCCTGGAGAAGGAGGGCAAGAGCCCGCCCCGCGTCCTCCAGATGATCAATTTCCTGGCCTGCCAATCGCGACGCGATCCGGAAGCGTGCGAGAAGACGAGAGGCTCGGGGCTGGTGGCTCTTGGCACGGGTCCTCTCCGGTGACCACCGCGAGAGTCGTAGGAATTGCGTTGCTTTCTTCTCTCGCGGCGGCGGCGAGCTATCTCGCCGTTCTCGGCGTGCTGGGCTTGAGCCGCAGCCGAGGGCAGGCATCGGAGTTCCTCATGGCCACGGGTGCGATCTACGCGTTCCTTGCGGGCGGGTCCATATGGGGAATTCGGAAGACGCTCGCGAGAGCAGGCACGATCGAACCAGCGCAGCCCGAGTTTGCGGAGAAAGCGGCGTTCTGGCTCTTCGCGCTACGACTGGTTGTGGTCGCCACGCTCCTGCGAAGTCTCTGGCGACTCTATCCGTTGGTCGGAGCGACACCGCTGCCCCTCGTCACCAAGCTCTACTTCGCCATGACGATCGCGATCCCGGTGTTGGTCCTGGTGCTGACTCGCCTCGACCGGTCATGGGCCTGCGGTCTGGTGATCGGGAGCAACGTGACGTTGTCGGTTCGAGCGATCTACCTCAACGTGTCGTTCGCGGTCCAAAATTCAAGACTGGCTGGGTTCTACTGGGGAGCGCTCGCTGAAACGGTCGTTCTCGCGGTGGGGACCTGTGTGATCGCCTGGCGATTGCAGCTCTGTCTGCCGAATCGGGACCGATTCTGGGTGGCCCTGCTGGTCGGGACGGCAGGCACGGGCGCCCTCTACTATCTGCTGTCACTCGCTTCTCTGGTGTCTCGGTAGGCGCCATCCCCGCGGTCACGCTCCCGGCCGGGCCGGGCGATCACGCGATCCGGTCGAGCCGGTCCAGTTCGAGAATCGTCGCGAGGAGCACGTCGGCTCCCTGGGCGATCTCGTTCCAGCGGGAGAGTTAGCGTGGCGAGTGCGAGATGCCTTGAACACTCGGGACGAAGATCATCCCCATGGGACCCAGCGTCGCGATCGCCTGCGCATCGTGGCCGGCGCCGCTTGGGAGGCGCATCGTGGGCAGAGACAACGACGCGGCGGCCCTTTCGATGGCGGACTGAATGGCCGGGGTCGCGCGCGCGCCGTCGTGACGGCTCGTGAACTTCACGTCGATCTCGGTCTGAGTCTCTTTCGCGATTTCGGCGCACCGCGCCTTGAGGGCCTCACCCAGACGGGCCACCCTGGCTCCGTCGAGATCGCGGAACTCGACCGTGAACGCGACGTCGCCTGGGACGACGTTGGGTGCGTTGGGCTTGACATACATCTGGCCCACGGTTCCCACCTGCGCCCCCGGCTCGCGGGTCGCGATCTGCTGAACCGCGAGAACGACATGGGAGGCGGCGGCGAGCGCGTCGCGGCGCTCGGCCATGGGCGTCGTGCCCGCATGATTGGCGAAGCCTCGGACGTGCACGTCGTAGTCGTCGATGGTGACGATGCCCTCGACCACGCCGATCGGAACCTTCGCCCGGTCGAGTTTGCCGCCCTGTTCGATGTGGAGTTCGAGGTACGCGTGGAACGAGCCTGCGGCCCGGCGCGCTTCCGCGATGCGTGACGCGTCGCCGCCGAGTTTCTTCATCGCGTCGCGCTTGGAGATGCCGTCTTGAACCCGGTCGAACTCGCCCTCTTCGATGAGGCCGGCCGCCATCCGGCTGCCGTGGAGGCCCGTGCTGTAGTTCGACTCTTCGGACGCCCACACCACGTACTCGAGCGGATGGCGCGTCCTGATTCCCCTCTCGTTGAGCGTCGCCATCACTTCGAGCGAACCCATCGAGCCGACATCGCCGTCGAAATTGCCGCCGCCTCGCACCGAGTCGATGTGCGAACCGAAGAGGATGGGCTTGAGGCCGTTTTGGGTTCCCGGCCTGAGTGCCGAGACATTGCCCGCGGCATCGACCAAAGGCTCGAGCCCGGCCGCGCGCATTTCCTTATGAAGCCAGGCATGGGCTTCGACATCGGCGTCGGAGAAACCGGTGCGGCTGACTCCGTCCGCGAATGTCCCCCCGGCCGGTCGGCCGAAGACGCTTAAGTCCTCGAGTCGTTTGCGCAGCCGATCCGCGTTGACTCGAGGGAGCGCCTGCCCGGTCGCGGAGGAAGGAAAGGCGGGGGCCAGAGCCGCGAAGACAAGGCCCTTCGAAAACAGTCGTCGGTTCATGGCCCTCGAGTGTAGCGCCATGTCCTCGGCGCTATTCGCCCGGTCGATCAGGGTCGCGGCGGCGCCGGGGGCTTCACGTCCGCGGGCGGCGAGAACAGCGTGTCGGCTAGAGCCGGGTTCGCTTCCATCGAGTCGAAGCGATACTCCCGGGAGAAGAGCAGTTCGTCGATCTGGATGGAGAACGGAAGGCGGACGCCGCCCACCACGCGGTAGTCGTCGTAGTGGATGACCTGAGGCTTCTGGAACCCTCCGCGCGAGCCCTCGGCCTTTTTCGCGGTCAGGTCGCGACGGCGGATGAGGTAGTCGGCGGAGCTCACGTACACATCCTCGGCCGCACCCGAGGCGCGGGTCACACGAATCTTGAACAGGTCCTGACCTTCGTCGGTCAAGCGGCCCACGAGTTCGATCTTGTCGCCGCCGCCGGCCGAATCGAGCAGCGGGCCATCGAAGTCTGCGACGAGCACGGCGTCGCTCGTTTCCTCGGGGTTGAGCAGCGTCGGCTCCATGGCCCGCTCGTGGCCGGACATCCAGGCTTTCTGACCATCGACCGCTCGAACCACGGTGACGCCGGGCCGCGGCTTGGTGGCCCAGTGAGAGAGGCCCGCGATCTCCTCGCGGCTCTTCGCGTCGCGCGCGTGATACGCCACCATGGCGAACTCGAGGCCGTTGTAGACGTAGGTGCCTTTCTTCGTGACGGTCTTGAGGGCGGCGATCTTCTCGCGACCGCCCACAGCCTGAAGGTGGCGCGAGATGACGTCGTCCACCGTCGGCGTCTGCGCGAAGGTGCTTTGGGCAAGAAGGAGCGCGCCGAGCGCGCGGATGAGGATGCCGGTCTTTTTCATTGTCCTTAACCCCGCAGATCCAGCGCCACGAGTTCCGTGTGGTTGCGCAGGTACAGCCGGCCCTGCCACAACGTGGGCTGGGTCCAGCTCCGGCCCTCGAGCACGTTCGCGCGCGCGAGTTCGCGATACGCCTCGGGCGTGGCCTCGGCGAGAACGAGTTCGCCGGTTTCGCCCATGATGATGAGCATTCCGTTCGCCACGATCAGCGAGCCCTTGCCTAGGCCACGCTTCGCCCACAGCGTCTTGCCCGTGTTTGCTTCGATGCACTTGAGGGTCGCGGTATCGAAGCCGTACAGGTGATTTCCGATCGAAACCGAACCGTTGAAGTGGTTCTTCATCTGGACGCCTTCCCACACCGGCTGCGCGGTAACGGTCTCGCCCTCGGCCACCAGCCGCGCCACCTTGGCTCCGATGCCGTAGCTGGCGGAGACGAAGATCAGATCGGGGGCCACGAAAACCGGGGGCGCCGGCTTGATCGTGCCGTCGGGTGCGAAGGGGAAGCCCCACAGCCGCTGCCCCTTGAGGTCGAGGCCGATCACCTCGCGTTTGGTCATGACCACGATCTGCTGGCGGCCCTTGAACTCGATCGGGAGGGGCGACGAATAGACGATCTGATCCTCGTGCGACGTCCAGCGGAGCGCGCCCGTCTTCTTGTCGAAGGCGGCCACGGCCCGAGCGCCCTTGCCGCCCGATTCGATGATGACCATGTCGCCGATCAGCAGGGGCGCCGAGGTGAAGGCCCAGGTGGGCAGATCGCCCTCGAAGGCCTGGCGCAGTTCCACCTGCCAGATCACGCTGCCGTCCGTTAGCTTGAGCGCCGCGAGCCGGCCCTGCGAGCCGTGAACGTAGGCGACGTCGCCCTCTACGGTGGGCGTCGAACGCGGACCGTCGCCGTATTCGTTGTTGAAGATCGCGCCGATCGCCGTCGACCAGACCTTCCGGCCGGTGCCTGCGTCGAGGCAGATCGCGAACTCCTGTCCGCCCTCGGCGTGCATTGTGTACAGGCGATCGCCGACCACGGACACCGCAGAGAAGCCGGCGCCGATCGGAATCCGCCAGAGGGTCTTTGGGCCCTGCGGCCCGAACGTCTTTGTCAGGCCGGTCTCGACCGAGATGCCGTCACGGCTCGGACCGCGATACTGGAACCAGCCCTTCGTGTTCGAGGGTCCCGTCTTCGCGTCGGCCGCAACGGCCTGCTGCGCCGCAGCCGCGAAGAGTCCGAGAGCGAACGCCGCCACATACCGCCTTCTTTGGTTCGAAATCATCCGCGCAACATACGACCGCCCCGGTGGTGGGAGGAAACCGTCCCGCGGGTCCGGGCGGATGGAACTACTTCTGCGCGACTTTCGGCAACGGCCGCAACGCGAGCTGCCCCTTGCGGGCCGAGTCGATCGCCTCGCCGAGGATCCGCGTCGCCTCCTGGGGCGCGTGGAAGCCGTTCGAGTTCTCCGACTCCACGAAGTCCACGTAGAACTGCGCGCGACGGTGATGACCGCGGGCCGCGGCAAGGGACTCTTCGGACGCCCCCGCGTTCTTCTGCGTCTCAATATCGGTGATAAGGGCCACCACCGCGTCCATCGCCAGGTTGCGCAGGGCGACGGTCTTCGCCTGGATGTTCTCGGCGCGGGCCAGGATTTCCTCTTCCGAGAAACGATGGCAGGTCTGGCAGGAGTTGTTGATGTTCAGGAGCGGCGAGCGGACATGGTGGTCCGAGATCTTGAGCGCGCCCACCCGCGTGTAGGGCATGTGACAGTCGGCGCAGGCGACGCCCGAGCGGGCGTGCACACCCTGGTTCCACATCTCGAACTCGGGATGCTGGGCCTTGAGCGCCTTCGTCCCGGACTTGGCGTGGGTCCAGTCGGTGAAGCCCACTTCTTCGTAGTAGTCGTAGATGTTCTCGACCTTGAGTCCCTTGTGCCATGGATAGGTCAGGCGCTTCTCGGGCCCTTTGAAGTAGTACTCGACGTGGCACTGGCCGCAGACGAACGATCGCATCTCCTGCCGGGTGGCCATGGTGTTGACGTCGTAGTTCACCACACCCTGCGAGGCCTTCAGGGCTTTGATGCCCTCGAGGAAGCCGGGGCGGGTGACGCGCAGCTGCATGGTCTGTGAGTCGTGGCAGTCGATGCAGGAGACCGGATGCGTTGCGAGCTTCCGGGCCTCGGCGTAGGGCAACTGGTTCACGATCTCGAATCCCTTCATGAGATCGCCGCCGCCCGCCTTCTTGTACGGCAGGTACACCGACGCATGGCAGTGCAGACACGTCCCGGGCTGCTTGAATTCCTGCACTCGCTGCGTGAAGGTCTGATCCTCGAGCATGTAAGCGTGACCGCGTTTCTTGCGAAAGTCGACGGAGAACGCGTAGCCGGCCCAGAACGTCTTGAGCCGCGGGTCTTCTTCGAGACGGGACTGCGCCACCTTCGCGCGCGGATCCGCGTCGGTGGGTGTCTGGGGAAGGGCTTCGCTGCCGCCGAAACGCGTGCGGACCTGATCGACGGTGCGAAGGTAGGCGTCGAATTGAAGAGGGAAGTTCTTTCCCCAGATCGCGGGATCCTCGATTTCGTCGGTCAGCTCGACCACCCGGAAGAACGGATTCTTCGCTTCCTGCTTTCTCTCGAAGATGTTGATGAGGAGGAAAGTCGCCGCGATCGTCGCGAGCCCGCCCGCGATCGCCGCGATGAGGGCGACCCGGGCCGCACTGGGTGGTTTGGTGTTCATCTGGATCTGTTCCTCAAGAAACGTTCATTGGCCCGCGCCACCCTTGACCGAACCCACAGCTCCGAACTCCCGGTGGCCGACCGAAGGATGGCATCTCACGCACGACGCTTCGCCGCCGGGCCCGGGATGAGTCGCGATCGCCTCCACCATGTCGCGATGGCAGTCCCTGCATGCGGACTCGGTGACGGCGAGGTTGCGGGCGCCGATGCGGATGGGCTCGTGGAAAGTCTGGGTGGTGAAGTAGTACGAATGCCAGAAACCATTCCGCGCCTTGGTCATGTACTTGCCGACGAAGTCGTGGGGCGCGTGGCAGTCGTTGCAGGTGGCGACCGCATGGTGCGAGCCCTTGATCCACCCTTCGTACTGCTCGGTCATGATGTGGCAATTGGCGCAGGCCCTGGGGTCGTTCGTCATGTACGAACTGCCCTTGGCGTACACGAACGTGAACGCGCCCAGGCCGCCCGCCATACCCAGAAGGGTGGAGGCCGCGATCACGAGTTTGAGTGGGACCTGCATCAGAACGAGACGGGCACGTCGATCTGAAGGATCCGATATCTCGAACCGGAGAGAGGCTCGTCGAGCGGGAGGGTGAAGGAGACTCCCGGCCGGATCCACTTCGTCCCGCCGAGCTTGAAATGGAAGCGCGGGCCGAACGCGAACGTCAGCGTCTCTCTGGCCTGGCGATTGGCGCGAACCGGGGCCGCGTCGGTGATCCAGCGCTGATACCGAAGCTCCGCTCCGGCGGAAAAGACGGGCCGGAACGAACGGCCAAGGTGGACACCCGCCGTGAAGTTGGTGCGTCTCCTGTCCTGAGTTTCGGGGCCACGCACGCGAAACAACTGTAGCACCGTGGCTTCAACCTGGATGGTGGCGCCGCGAGTGACGCGTGCGAGGGAGGCGCCCCCGATCAGCGAGAAGTAGTTCACCGCGAAGAGGGCATTGTCCATGGCGGAACGCGTGGCGATAGCGCGCGAAAGAGCCGCGGTCTTCCCCGCTTGTGCGGAGTCGCCGCCCCCGCTTCCGATGGGCGCCGTGGCCGCGATGAAGAGAGACTGACGGACGCCTCCCGGGCGCGCTCGCAGGAACGTGGCGCCCAGCAGCGGGTTGGAGATCGCCGTCCCCGCCCGCTCGCCGCTTGTGGAAGGCGGGTTGTTGTCGATGAAGGAAACGCGTCCGAGCAGCGCGACGCGGCTCGAGATCTTCCGCGAGGCGATAATGCCAACCACTTCGGTGTTCCCGGAGTCTGGCGCCCCGTTTTTCCAGAAACCCGCCGAGGCATCGAAGCGAACCGTATTCGCCACCGCGGCGGGGCGGAGCTGCCACGGCAGCGAGTAGGGGACGGACGCCGGCGCATCTGCCGGCGGCCCGGTCTGAGCGAAGCCCAGGGGGGCGGAGAAACACAGGAGCAGCGCGGCTTTGATCACGCAAGCACTCTAGTCGCCACTTCAATGCGCAGCCATGACGGGCGTCATGGCGGCTTACGGTTCGGGCGCCCCCGAGCCGAGTTTCTGGAATCCTGTGAGGGAAAAGTCGGCAGGCGGACCATCGGGAAGGATGACGATCGCGTCGAATGCGTTCATCACGTCTCGCAGTTGCGGTTGATCTTTTTCCGGAGCCTGGAGGCGGAAGAGTCTCTGGTAGCCGAGAAGAGCGCGCAGGTCGATCAACGTCGGCACGTCCAGCTTTTCCGCGGGCAGGACGGGCTTGAGCCACACCGGAAGGTCCGCCCATTTCGTCTGTCCGGGAAGCACCATTACTCCGTAGGCGCTCCGGCCGTTGAAGATGGCGAGTTCGTGCGCGTGGTTCGCGATCGTGAAGGCGGCGCCCGGGCTCCGGCCCCGATACATGTGCCAGCTCCCGAACTTGAACAGGACCTTGGGCGGACCTCCCTCCCGAAGCGCCGCGTTGTACTCCCGCCGGAAGTGGCGCTTGAACTCGGCCTCGCGCTCGGTGTTGTTGAAAAGGCCGACGAACTCGCCCTCGCCGGCGCGACGGTTGTAGCCGAAGATCAAAGCCGACCGGACGAGACCGCGAAGGAGGAACTCCGCGCGTGACCCCGGTTTCGCGCCGAACGCCTATTCCAGCGCGTCCAGCCGGGCGGAGGTGCCCGGGTCGTCGTGGAGGTAGTTCACATAGTCGTTCCGGACTTTCTCGACGCGGCGCGCCTCGGCCAGTTCCAAGGCCACGAGCGCTTTCACCGACGCGCTGGAAGCAAGGGATTCGAGTTCCTCCAGGTACCGCTCGGCGCCCAGGGATTGTTCGAGTCCCCAGACGGGTCGCGGTCCGCGCCCGAGAGCGCAGGCGGTCGCGATGAAGGCGAGATCCTGGTCGGAGACGAATTCAAAGAGCGTCGGATAGCGCTTCGCGAGTTTCGCCACCTCGGCGACCTTCCCCCTTCGCTCCGGAGCGCACGCAAGCTCGATCGCCACCGGATCCTGTTCTAGCGCCACCCGATCGAAGCCGTGAGCCTCCTTGAGAGAGCGCAGCAAGGCCTCGGCGAAGATCGGCGTCAGCTGGTCGTCGTGACCTTCGCCGAGGAAGACGAACTGCGCGTCCGCGGTGGCGCGTTTCAGGACGTCAAAGCCCGGCCCGGAGAGTGTGCCTGAGCTGAATGAGATGGAATGCGTGTTCTTCGCCAGAAGGTCCTTTGGCAAAGGATCGGTCGCCGTGGCGGGCAAGGCCGAAGCCACTCCGATCGCGGCCAGACGCACGAATACGTTCATCCAAATCTCCTCGCGATACGCTGGCCCGAAGTGTATGCCGCGTCCGGCTCGAGGCGGCCCGAGGATGCGAGATTCCATTCATTGGGTTGAACGTCCGCGGGCCGACGACTCCGCGGCCCGCATGACGGGCGTCATGGACGGCTCTGTCATGCTGATTCCATGACCCAGGCCCCCGCCCTTCCCCCCGCCGAAACGCTCCTTCTCCAGTCCCTCATCACGCCCACGCCGGGAGGGATCGCCAGCCGGGTTCTCGCCAAGGCGGCCGGCGGGAACGTCACCCTCTTCGCGTTCGACGGCGGTCAGGGCTTGACCGAGCACACGACCCCTTACGATGCGTTGGTTCTCGTGCTCGAGGGCAGGATCGTCCTCACCATCGGCGGCAAGCCGGTTGAGGCGATCCCGGGCAGCGTCGTGGTCATGCCAGGGAATGTTCCCCATGCGGTGGACGCCCGGGAGACTTCGAGGATGCTCCTCGTCATGTTGAAGTAGGTCCGTTGCGCCCGGATGTGACGGCGCTATGATTTTCCCGTGACACCGATTGAACTGGCCGCCCGGTTCGGCACCGCACTCGGCCTCGGTCTTCTTCTGGGATTCGAACGGCAGCGCAAACAGAAGCCCGACCAGGAGCAGTTCGCGGGTGCTCGAACCTTCGCGCTGGTCTCGCTGCTCGGCGCGACCGCGACCTACCTTCAGCTCTCTCTCCAACTGGCCTGGGCCCTGCCCATCGCGTTCCTGGGCGTGGTCGGGCTCACCCTCGCTTCGTTCATCATCAGCTCTCAGAAGGGAGATGTGGGCGCCACCACCGAGGTCTCGGCGCTCCTCACCTTCGTGATCGGCGCGTTGTGCGCGGCCGGGGAGTCGGGCCTCGCCACCGCGATCGCGGTTTGCGCCCTGCTCCTGCTTTCGATGAAGGCGTGGTCGGTCGAAACCGCCCAGCACATCGAGACTGCCGACATCGAGGCCGTCTTGAAGTTCGCGATCATCACGGTGATCGTTCTTCCGCTCCTGCCGAACCAGGCCTACGGGCCCGAGCCGATGAACGTGCTCAATCCCTACAAGGTCTGGTTGATGGTCGTGCTCATTTCCGGCCTCAACTTCGCAAGTTACGTCCTCGTCAAGGTGCTGGGCCAGGAACACGGCATCCCCGTCACCGGCATCCTCGGCGGCCTGGTCTCGAGCACCGCGGTGACCCTCGGCTTCTCCCAGCGGTCGCGCCATGAGCCCGAGCGTTCCTCATCGTTCGCCCTTGGCATTCTCGTGGCCTGGACCATCATGTTCTTCCGCGTCCTGATCGCGGTCGCGGTGATCAATCCCGATCTCGCGCGCCGTCTGGGGATGGGCATCGGGATCATGGGCGCGGTGAGCCTTCTTTCGTGCGCGTTCCTCTACACCCGCCGGGAGAGCGGGGAGAAGGCAAGCGTCAAGTCCGGCAGCAATCCCTTCGAACTGGGCGAGGCGGTGAAATTCGGTCTGCTGTTCGGCCTCGTCACCGTCGTGGCCAAGGCCGCGCAGGTCTACCTCGGCAGCGCCGGTCTCTATATCGCGGGCGCCGTCGCTGGTCTCACCGATGTCGACGCGATCGCCCTGTCCATGGCGAACCTCGCGAGTCAGGCCGACATGGTGGGCGTCGCGGCCCGCACGATCCTCATAGCCATAATGGCCAACACGCTGACCAAGACGAGCATGGCGGCTTCCGTGGGCTCGCCGGAACTGCGCAATCGGATCCTTCCGCTCGCCGCCCTCCTGATGGCTTCAGGCGTCGGCGCCGTCTTCCTCGTCGGGTAATCCTCAGCCCCTTCGACACCCGGGCGGAGCGCCGCCTGGTGGGCAGGAGCCCTTCTGCCGCGCAGGCTCCTAGAAACGCAGCCGGATCAGGGTCGGCGGCCCTGACGCCGCGGGCACCACGATGAAGAGGTTGTCGTACTCATCGTGCGCGATCTCGACTTTCTCGGTGACGCCGAGGATCTTGAGCAGACGGGGCACCGAGTTCGAGTGGCCGACGGTCAGAACGACATCGTTCGGGAACTCCTTCTTCATCCGTTCCGCGAGTTCCGGCGTCTTGTCCGAGTGGACCTCGATGGGCTTGAGGTCGCGCGACTTCATCACCGCGTCGGCGGTGAGCCGGGTGCGCTGATACTGGGTCACGTAGACCGCCTTGATGTCCATGCTCTTCAAGGCGCGGCCCAGAGCTTCGGCTCTCGCGATTCCGGCCGCCGATAACGCAGGGTCGGCGGACTCATCCACCTTCTCGGCATGACGGACCACAACGATCGCCTTCTGAGCCAGCGCCGGGGTGGCGACCGAGAGGAGGGTGAGCGCTGCGGAGGTCTGAAGGAAGAAGCGAAGGCTGGCAAGGGTCATGGTGTCTCCGGCGGGGATGATAGCCCTCGGCCGGGAACGTCAGCGATTAGGCTTCGGTTCGTGAACCACGAAGGTCCGCTCGACACCGAGGCGCCCATCGAGGCGGCGGACGCGATTCGGCTCGCGTGTGAACACTTCAACGTGGGCTCGTCCGACTCGGTACACATCGATGCCTTGCCGGGAGAGTACGACGCGAACTTCAAGCTGACCACGCGCGACGGGCGGTGTTTCGCGCTCAAGATCATGCACCCCGGCCGGGATCCCGGGCTCGTGGATCTTCAGTGCGCGGCACTTCGTCATCTCGCGAACGTGTCTCCGGACCTGCGCCTGCCCCGGGTGCAGGAGACGCGACGCGGAGACCTGATGGTCCGCGGCGAGCGGATCGTGTGGATGCTGTCGTTCATCGAAGGCGGGCCGCTGGGCGAGGTTCGACCGCGAACCGCGGAGATGTTCTCGAGCCTGGGTCGATTTCTCGGGCAACTCGACGCCGGCCTCGCGGGGTTCTCCCACGAGGCGAGCCGCCGCGACTTCAAATGGGATCTGTCCCGCGCCGCGTGGATCAAAGGTTCACTGCATCACATCGACAGCCCCGCGCGCCGGGCGCTGGTGGAGCGCGCTCTTGCGATGTACGAGTCACGGGTGGCCCCCCGGCTCAAGACGCTCCGGCGCGCCGTGATTCACGGAGACGCGAACGACTTCAACGTCATCGTGGGGAGGCACGGAACGGCGCCTCGCGAGGTCTCGAGCGTCATCGACTTTGGCGACATGCACCATGGTCTCGTCGCGGCCGAGGCCGCGGTCGGAGCGACCTACGCCCTTCTCGGCGAGAAGGACCCGCTGGCCGCGGCCTGCGCGGTGATTCGTGGATATCACGCCGCGTACCCCCTGCTCGAGGATGAGATCGAAGTTCTCTTCCCCCTGATCCTGGCGCGCCTTGCGGTGAGCGTCGTCAACTCGGCGGCGATGAAGACGCTGCGGCCCGAGGACCCATACGTCACGGTGAGCGAGGCGCCCGCCTGGAATGCGCTCGAGCGACTTCTGCGTGTTGCGCCCGACGCTGCGGCGGCGGCTTTCCGGCGCGCCTGCCATCTCCCCGCGGTTCCGAATGCTGCGGCCGTGATCTCGTGGATCGAAGCGAAGGCGCCGACGATGTCGCCCGTTCTCGATGTGGATCTCCGGACCGCGCCGAGTCTTGTCTTCGACCTGAGCGTCTCGAGTCCGCTCCTGGGCGCGGACCCGCGGTCGACCGAAACCGTGACACTCACGGAAACGCTTCGCCGGGAAATGAAGAAGGCCGGCGCGTCGGTGGGCGTGGGTCGCTACGATGAGGCGCGGCTCCTTTACGTATCGCCCCTTTTTGGCCAGGGCGAGGCTCCCACCGACGAGCGCCGGACCATTCATCTGGGCGTCGACCTGTTCGTCGAGCCCGGAGCGCCGGTTCGCGCGCCGCTGCCGGGTGTGGTTCACATCCTCGCGAACAACGCCGCGCCCCAGGACTACGGTCCGCTCGTCGTCTTGAAGCATGAGACGGACGCGGGAGATACCTTCTTCACCCTGTACGGACACCTGAGCGACGACACCCTGTCCGGCGTGAAGGAAGGACAGGAGGTGGCTGCCGGCGAGGAGATCGCGCGGGTCGGTTCTCCTCCCTCAAATGGCGACTGGGCGCCGCACCTGCACTTCCAGATCATTCTCGACCTGCTGGGCCTCGGGCACGATTTTCCTGGCGTGTGCCGGGCTTCGGAGCGCGATGTGTGGACCGCGCTCTCGCCGGATCCCAACCTCATCCTCGGGATCCCGGCAGAGAGGTTCGGCGAAGAGAAAGCCACCGCACCGGAAACCCTCGCCCGACGTCGCCGGCTTCTTGGGGGGAACCTCAGTCTCTCGTACCGGCATCCCCTGAAGATTGTCCGCGGTTTTGGCGCCTATCTCTACGACGAGACCGGTCGTGCGTTTCTCGACATGTACAACAACGTGCCCCTCGTCGGCCATACCCACCCGCGCGTGGTTAAAGCGGTCCGGGGCCAGATGGGTCTGCTCAATACCAATACGCGATATCTGCATGACCACGTGGTTCGCCATGCCGAGAGGCCCCCGACGCTTCTGCCCCCGTCCCTGAGCGTCTGCTACTTCGTCAACTCGGGGAGCGAAGCGAACGAATTGGCCCTCCGGATGGCACGGACGCGCACAGAGCGCCGCGACGTGATCGTCCTCGAGAATGCCTATCACGGCCATACCCAGGCTCTCATCGACGTGAGCCCCTACAAGTTCGCCGGGCCCGGTGGGGCTGGTCCTTCGGAGTTCGTCCACGTCGCGCGGATGCCGGACGACTATCGGGGTCCTTATCGCCGGGACGATCCGCAGGCGGGTCTCAAGTATGGCCGCGAGGTCGGGGAGATGATCACGCGGCTCAGCGGTATTGGACGCGCGCCCGCTGCTTTCATCGCCGAGACGCTGCCGAGCGTCGGCGGTCAGATTGTTCCACCGCCCGGCTACCTGACCGAGGTGTACCGCCACGTCCGCGGCGCCGGGGGAGTGTGCATCGCCGACGAGGTTCAGGTGGGTTTCGGCCGACTGGGTTCACACTTCTGGGGTTTCGAAATGCAGGGCGTGGTTCCCGACCTCGTCGTCCTCGGCAAGCCCATCGGAAACGGATTCCCCCTGGCTGCGGTGATCGCGACCGAAGAGATCGCGTCCTCGTTCAACAACGGGATGGAATTCTTCAGCACGTTCGGCGGCAATCCCGTGGCGTGCGCCGCGGGGCTGGCCGTTCTCGACGTGCTCCGGGATGAAGACCTTCAGGCAAACGCCCGCGAGGTCGGGGGACAACTGCTCGAGGGCCTGCGCCGGCTGATGGCGAGACACACCCTGGTCGGCGACGTTCGAGGCGCGGGTTTGTTCCTCGGGATCGAACTGGTTCGCGACCGCAAGACCCGGGAGCCGGCCCCGACCGAAACGGCCTACGTGGTGAATCGCCTCCGCGATCTCGGTGTTCTGACCGGGGCCGATGGCCCGCACGAGAACGTGATCAAGCTCCGCCCTCCGCTCATGCTGACCCGCGCCGATGCGGCCCTGTTCCTCGAGACCCTCGACCAGGTCTTGAGCGAGGATGACGCGAAGGCGGGATCCAAATAGAGGATCAATAGATCCAGAGGCATCCTCCGCGGCGCAGTTTCCTCCCGGATTGCGGCGTTACCTGTTCGAGGCCAAGCAGGAACCGACGCTCCGGAGGGAGCAGGTGGAGGCGGGCAAGTTCGAGGCTGGAGAAGTCCGCGACGCCGCCTGGGACTTCCTCACCCGAGATGATCTGCCGCCAGGCCACCGGCCAGGCTCGTGGCCGGATGTGAATCGGGTCGAAGCTGTACCAGTCCTCCTCGAGGTGCACGAAGCGCAGACCCATGGACGACGCGATTCCCGCAAGGCCCTCGTTCACCCGGTCGACCCGTTCGAACACATCGTCGCGCGAGAGGCGGCAGGGCGGGAAGAAGAGCGTGCGGAAGAAGAGAAAAGCGCGTGGCGAGAGGCGCTTGATGCTGGCCCGCGGAAGATCGGTCAACACGACGTCGGGTGTGTGAGAGAGAAGTCGGCTCGCCGCTTCCTTGACCCACGTCAGGATCTGCTCCGGCGAGAACCCATAAAGAATGTCGTTGCCGACGTCCGTGATAATCCCTCTCGTGTTTGCGATCGGTCGTCTTTCCAGTTCGCGCCACAGGCCGGATTCGAGAATCCCGGGCAGCGTTCGGATCGCAATGGTGCTCAAAGCGCCGTAGGAGCGGCCATACCCGAGGGCGGCCAGCACCTCGACCTTCGGTCCAAACGTGCCGCGCGCAGCTCCAAGAACCGCGGACAGTCCAAGGGTCAGGTTGCTCGCGCCCAGAGCAACGAGGCGCGAGATCTCAGGGGGCTTCGGGGAAACCGCGAGCGACACGTTCCCGCCACTTCGCGGCCCACGAGAGCAGGCCTTCCGGCGCCATCGCCCGGCCGACGAAGTAGCCCTGCGCGATTTCGCAGTCGCTCTAGCGGACGAACTCCCAGTCGTTCTTGTCCTCGACCCCTTCGGCGACCGTGCTCATCTTGAGCTGTTTCGCGAGGCCGAGGCAGGTGCCGTACATCGTGCGCACGGTCTGGTCGGAGGTGGCGCGATGCACGAAGCTGCGGTCGATCTTGAGCTCGGTGAAAGGGATGTCCTGAAGCTGGGAGAGAGAGGAGTAACCGGTCCCGAAGTCGTCGATGGAAAGCTGGAAACGCATGAGGTGCAGCCGCGTCAGCACCTCGAGCGGGGCGCGCAGGTCCTGCATGAGGCGGCTCTCCGTGACCTCGATGATCACGTCCTTCGGGGCGACTCCGGTGGCCGCCGCCTGCTCCTGGGCGAAGTCCGCGAAATCGAGGGAGGAAAGGGCGTCGATCGACACGTTCACCGCCATGCGCATGGGCAGCCCCGCCTCACGCCACACCGCGGCCTGAGCGAGGGCCTTCGAGAAAACGAAGCGCGTGAGCTTGTGAATCATGCCGGTGTCCTCGGCGACGCTCACGAACTGCTGGGGGACCACCATGCCGTCCTTGGGATGTTTCCAGCGCACCAGGGCCTCGACCCCCACGAGGTTGCCGGTCTTCACGGAGACCTGGGGCTCGTAGTGCACCACGAGTTCATTGCCCTCGACGGCCTGGCGAACATCCTCCCCCGAGTACATCCTCTTCCAGGCGATCTCGAATGTGCCGGAGGCCGGCCGCCACCTCCTGAGCAGGACCGCCAGCTTGTCTTCCTGGATAGGTTTGCTGAGATGTCCAAGGACGCGGACATGGTGGGCTTCCGCCAGCTTCTCCACCGTCCGCAGCACGCGCTCGTCTTCGCCGCTCACCAGGATCAGCCGGCCCTCGAAATTGCGGCCCACCAGCCGCCTTATGAACTCGATGCCGTCCATCGCGGGCATGCCGAGGTCGAGGAGGATCAGATCGGGCGCGCGATTTTCCTGATCCATGCGGGCGAGGGCGTCGTGTCCGCTTTGCGCGGTGCTGACGTCGGCGAAGCCCAGATGGGCGAGCATCTGGGCATGCACCTTGAGCATGAGCAGCTCGTCGTCGAGCACCAGGATGCGAATCTCTGTGTTGTCGGCCATTGGATATCGCGTCCCGCTGTTCCCGCCCCATCAAAGCCCTTGACCTGGCGAGGCCCCAAGTACGCGTGCGAGACTTTAATCCATCCCGCAGGGTCCTTGGTGTCACTCTCGGGCTGTCATTCCAACAACCGCTGCGGCCCGCGCGTCTTGAGGCGAGAATCCATCTCACGAGGAGCCTTCCCATGATCCGATCGAGAATCGCCCTTTTCCTGCTCGTCGCTTTCGCCGCGACGTGCCGGAAAGAGGCCGCCCTGGTTCCACCATCGGCCAGGCTTCAGGCCGAACAGGCCGCCCAATTGTCGGCCCTCGGCTACACGAGTGGTTCTTCCGCGCAGAATTCGCCTCGGGGCTTCGCCGCACCCGCGGCCGTACCCGCGCCCACCTCCGCCCCCGCTCCGGAGTCCCGTTCGGGACCGGCGGTCACCGATGCTCTGAAACTGATCCGGACCGGATCGCTCGAAATCGAGGTGGCCGACTTCGCGGCCGCGGTCGATGAGGCCGCCCGCACCGCGACCTCGCTCGGCGGTTACGTGAGCGATCGGCAGTCGAACGACGAGGGGGCTGGCCGCAGGCGCGGTCAGATCACGCTTCGCATTCCCGCCGCCCGATTCGAGGGGGCGATCGGGGCCTTGCGCAAACTGGGCCGGGTTCGCGGGGAAGGGGTTCAAACCCAGGACGTCACGCGCGCCTATGCCGACCTCGAGACCCGCCTCCGGGTGAAGCGCGAGACCGTGACCCGCCTGCGGGAGATCCTGATTCGTCAGACCGGGAAAGTTTCGGAAGTCCTGGAGGTGGAGCGGGAAATCGCGCGGGTGGTCGAGGAGATCGAGCGGGCCGAAGGAGAGAGGCGGTACTTCGACAATCAGGTCTCGCTGTCGACGCTGACCCTCTCACTCTACGAACCCGCGGCGATCGTCGCTGCGGGCGCGCTCGATCCCATCGTGTCCGCCCTTCGCCAATCGGTGGGCCTCATGAGCGCGTCGATCGGAGAGCTGATCGAGCTCTTCTCCTCCGCCCTTCCGTGGCTCGTCGCCCTCTACCTCGCGTGGCGGCTCATCCGATGGCGCCGGCGCGCGCGGCCCTAGTCGACGCCCGGACGAAGCGCCGCGGCAGCGGCGCGAAAGTCGGCCGGCCGCCATTCAATCTCCCCCGGCGCTGGTGTACGATCCATCCCAACCTATGGACCAGGCCGAACCCAACCTGAAGGTGACCGACCGGCGACACTTCACGGCCGATGGCGAATTGAAGGCCGATGTTCCCGAGTCTTCGCCATCCGCCTCGGCGGAGGCCCCGTCGCCCTCTCCGTCCCCGGAAAAAGCCGAGGCGTCGTCTACAAGAGACGATGGCGCTTCGTCGCCCGTCAGTTTCTCCTCGTTCGTCATCTCCCTGGCCACCCAGGCCGCGGACTACCTCGGCGGTGAACAGAAGGATCTCGGAGCGGCGCGTCAGATGATCAGCGCCCTTGAGATGCTCAAGGACAAGAGCGAAGGCCGGCGGACGGAGGACGAGTCGCGCGTCCTCGACGCCATCCTGTTCGATCTGCGTCTGGCCTTTGTCGGTTCGGTGAAAGGGTCGCGAACTTGACCGCTGCGATCCTCTTGTCGTCCCTGACCTCTCTCATCCTCGCCCAGACCGCCACGCCCTCCCCGGCGCCGAGCCCTGCGCCCATGGAAGCCGTTGCGCCGGCTCTCTCGACCCCCCTCGATGGTTTCGGCCCGGATCTCAAGGCCTGGCTCGAAGCGACCAAGCTGCAGGATCAGGAGGCGGCATCGCGCGCGCTCATGAATCTTCAGCGGATGCGCGCGGAGCGCAATCTCACGACGGTCGACGAAGTCGCGGGAGCGATCTCGGGCCGGGCCGAAGTGCGGGGCCTCGAGGCCACGCCGGCGGATTCGGTCCCGGGCCTTGCCGCCGCGGTCGGCTTCGAACCGGATTCCGCGGCCGCCCGGGTTCGCCGGGCCGCGGCCGAGGGCAAGACCGGCGATGCCTGGAGCGCGCTCGACCTCGCCGCCGCCAATCCGCTCCAGGCCGGCCGGCTGCGCTCTTTCCGGCTTCTTGGGCTGCTCGTGATCGGCGGACTTTTCGCCTTCGGTTTTTCGCTCGCCCTGCTGATCCGCTACGCCGCGGTCTTCGGTCACGATGTGGCGGAGGGGCTTCCGGACGCGCTCAAGTCCTTGTCCCTGGCCATGGCGGTGCTGTTCCTGGCCTTGCCCCTCGCGGGTCTGATGGGCTGGGGATACCTGCCCTTCTGGTGGGCGACCCTTTTCTTCATTTTCGAGTCCCGCGAGGAGAAGGCGGTCACGGGCGCGTTGCTGCTCGGCCTCGCCCTTTCGAGTTTCGCGATTCCGATGATCACGCACCAGCGCGCCATCGACGCCGCCACCCCCGCAAAGGCGCTGAACCTGGTTGCGAACGGAGGCACGTCGTCGGAAGCGGAGGAACTCGTGAAAGAGCGCCTGGCCGCCGATCCCACCGATCTGGACTGGTCTCTCGTTTCCGCGAGCCTCTCTCGACGCGCCGGCCGTTTTGACGAGGCGGCCGCGGTCCTGCAGGCGAGGGTGAACGCCGATCCGCGATTCGCCCATAACGCGGCGGCGCTCGAACTGAACAAGGCCAACTTCGCGGGCGCGATCCCCGGGTTCACGGAGGCGAGCCAGGCGTCGCTGAGCGCGCGGGACCGGGCCACCGCCCTTTACAACCTCTCACTGGTCCAGGTGAACACGCTCGCTTTCGACGAGAGCAAGGAATCGAGGAAGAAGGGAGACGCGCTCGATGCCCCCTTGCTCGCCCGGTACGATCAGCTCTTCTCCTTTGATCGCGATGGTTCTACGCTCCAGGCCCCGCCAGACATCGCGCCCCCGGCTTCAAAGATCCTGGGAGGCGCGGTTCCCGAACTTTCCTTCAACGCGGACAACTCGCTCACCCGGCTCACTGCGATGGCCCTGGTGTGCGCGCTGCTCATCCCCGCGATCATGAAACTGCGCGGCGCGCGCAGCTTTTCCAAGCAGTGCCCGAAGTGCGGCACTACGTTCTGCTGGATGTGCCAGACCCGCTCGACCTCGCAGGATGTCTGCTCGCAGTGCCACCACCTCTTCGTGGTGAAACGCGGGATTCCTCCCGCCGCCCGGGCCGCCAAAGCCACCGAGATCGCGCGCTTCGCGACCCTCAAGTCTGCGCTGCATCGCGTGTCGTCGCTAGTCGCCCCGGGCGCCGCGCATCTCTCGGTGGGCCAATTCCCCCTCGGCCTCGCCATCCTCCTCACCTGGGCGGTCTCCGCGGGCGCTTGGCTGAGCCTGCACTATTTTTCTCCCGGCATCGTCTTTGACGGCCCGGTCGCGAGTCTTCTGAAGATGGTGTTCGCGGCGGTCGCCGCACTTGCCTATGTGGCCGCGCAGGCCGTGAAGCCCAAGCCGGTGGTCGTGGCGGCGCCGCGGCGCGTGCGCGAGGGCGAGGCTTAAGACCATGGCTCTTGCCGGAACTCTCAAGGACTTCGGTCTCCCTGACATCGTCCAGCTGATCGGTCTCCAGCGGAAGACAGGCACGCTTCATCTCTCCACCAAGGGCGAGAGCGTCAACGTCATCTTCGAGAACGGCAACATCGTGGCCGCCGATTCCTCGATGACGAGGCCCTCCGACCGCATCGGCAACGCGCTCGTCACCCAGGGCGCGATCAGCCAGGAGCAATTGAACCAGGCGCTTTCCGTGCAGAAGCAGACGATGCAACGGCTCGGTCACGTGCTCATCTCCGAGCAGATCGTCTCCGAAGAGATGCTCCGCAAGGCGGTCGAGGCCCAGCTCTTCCAGGTGGTCTTCCGCTTGTTCCGCTGGCGCGAAGGCGACTACAACTTCGAGACTCAGGCCACCGTCGACTACGAGAGAACCGGGGCCGTCTCGCTGGGCGCCGACTTCGTCTTGATGGAAGGCATTCGGATGGTCGACGAATGGCCGATCATCGAACGCAAGATTCCCTCGATGGCCGCGGTCTTCAAGAAGGTGGTTGATCCCAGCCAGGTCACGGCCAAGGGCGGCGGTGACGACGAACTCGACAACCTGCTCGCAGGGATGGCCGAGAAGGCGGGCTCCAAGCTGGCCCTTTCCGGCGACGAGCTTCTGGTGTTCAACGCGGTCGACGGAAAGAAGACCTGTCAGCAGATCGTCGAATCGACTCCGCTTCACGATTTCGCGGTCTGTCGAACCTTGCTCGACCTGATGGATCGCGACGTGGTTGCGCTTACCGACGTGAAGGGCTCCACCACGAGTTCGAAGACGAGCGGCGGCGTGGGCGCCGTGGGACTCGGGCTGATGGCCGTGGCCATCCTCGCCGCGCTCTTCGGCGCGTACCGGAACCTGACCTCGCCTTTCGGTGTCTTCGGCCTGCCGCCCCTGGTTCAGCCCGCGGTCAATACCGCGCGGGAAACGCGCGTCATCGAGAAACTCGAGGCGGCCGATGCCCGCATCCGGGGTTTCCGTCTCGCCTATGGCCGTTTGCCCGCGAGCACGGATGAACTCGTTTCCGAAGGTCTCGCCACGAAGGCCTCGGTTTCAGGCGTGAGCCTGGTGGTGTCGCAAAACGGCTATCGAGTCGAGGCCCAGGGCCCTGAGGGTCCGCTCCACATCGACCGCACCTTCACGGTTCAGGCAGCGCCCGTGGCTCCGTCTCCTTCGCCTGTGCCCACGTCGAGATAAGCGCCCGACATCAAAGGGTGGACTTTCGTGTCGAATCGCTGCTTGGCCGCCCCGCCGATCCGGGACCTCGCGCCGTCGCGATCGGAAACTTCGATGGTGTCCACCTCGGGCACGCACGCCTCCTCGAGGCCTGCGTAGCCGCGGCGCGAAAGGCGTCGATCGTTCCGGCCGCCCTGTCCTTCGACCCCCATCCCGCGGCGGTGGTTTCGCCGCGCGGCGCCCCTCCCCGCATCCAGACTCGCGCGTCCCAGATGCGCCGGCTTCGCGAGATCGGCATCGGGGAACTCGTCCACCTGCGGTTCGACGATTCGGTGGCCCGCCTGTCCCCACGGCAATTCGTCGAGGAGGCACTGATCGAAGGCGTACGCGCGGCCAGAGTGGTGGTTGGCCATGGCTTTCGGTTTGGAGCCGGCCGGGCCGGGGATGTGGCCACCTTGCGAACGCTGGGCGAAGGGCGGTTCGAGACCATCGAGGTAGACACCGTCTTTGACGAGGGCGAACGCGTCAGCTCCTCGCGGATCCGGGCGGCGCTGAACGGCGGAGACCTCGCCGCGGTGCAGCGTTTCCTGGGCCGGCCCTATGAGATAGAGGGCAGGGTCGTTCAGGGTGATCATCGGGGGAGCGCGATCGGTTTTCCCACCGCCAACGTGGACATGGATGGCGTCTCCGCTCTGCTTCGGGGGGTCTACATCGCGGACGGCCACATCGACGACGAGGCGGTCGCCCGGCGAGCCGCCGTGAACCTCGGGGTGCGGCCGACCTTCGGCGGGGAGGAGCCGCGTCTTGAAGCGCACTTCCCGGGGTTGACCGGCGATCTCTATGGACGATCGCTCCGGCTGATCCTGCTGGGCCGGCTGCGCGACGAACGTCGCTTCGACTCTCTCGACGATCTCAAGGCCCAGCTCGGCGCGGACGTGCAGGCCGCGCTGCGATGGCCGGCCTGAAAGCGGTGCGGCTCGCGCGTGTCGGCCCAACCGGGATAGCCTTGGGGTCAAAGCGCGA
>CAZBTT010000009.1:0-26140 GCA_964494295.1 uncultured Acidobacteriota bacterium | reverse complement strand
AGATGCTTGTCGCCTACGTTGTCCACCTCGCCCACGAGAATGACCTCGGAGTTGGTGACGAGAATGTGGATGGCATAGTCGCCCGCAGGGTTGAAGCCGGGGAAATACGGGTTGCCGATGCCCATGTGTCCGAAGGCGCTGAAGCGGCCGCGGGGTCCGTATCCGACGCCATTTGCGAGGGCCTGGTCGGCCGCGGTGCCGTATCGTGAAAGGAAGCTGTCGCGATAGATGTTGAGGTAGACCTTGGCGCGGATCTCGTCGTCGAGCACGCCCCAGTCGAGCTCCTCGATCTTGTTCACCACCTGCTTCACTCCGGCGACTTTGGACACCGCTTTCTCCGCCTCTTCCCTGAGAGTGTCGCGGTAGACGTAGCCGCCGAGTTCGACGGTTCCGTTCTCGTTCACCTGATAGTTGAGGATGTCGAAAACGCCGTAGTAGGGCAGACGTTCGAGGGTCTCGCGGACGGCCTTCGAGACGTCGGGCTCGGTGGACGCGTCCTTGTTCGGAGTCGCCTGTGCGGCGCTCACCGCGCCGAAAGCGACCAGGGATAGCAGTGCGATTGTGCGGTTTCTCTTCATGATGACTCCTCCTGATGACGGGTTGTTGAACGCAACCCGCGAAGGAGCAAGGCTCATGCCAGCCGTGGATCGCCCCCGCTTAGGGCTTTCTTAAGAGGACGCGCGCCTAGAAGGACAGCCGCGCGCCGAGCTGGACGCGTCGCATGTTGCCGGCGCTGCGGATCTTCCCGAAGGTGGCCGCCGCCCCCAGATTCGTTCCGGGGTTGGAGAGGTTCACCATGTTGAAGACGTTCGTAGCCTCGGCGCGGAACTGGAGCTGGGTCCGGCCGCGCAACGGGATGTCTCGGAAGAGACCGAGGTCGACGTTACGACGTCCAGGCCCGTCGATGAAGTTGCGGCTTGAATTGCCGTTCGTACCGAGCGCCGGCGAGGCGAACGCGGCCACGTTGAACCAGCCTTCGATCAACTCCTCGCGGGGCCGCGAGCTGCTGAGTGCGGGATCTCCCACGAGGTCGGCCCGGTCGTTGTTCACGCCGTCGAGGTTTCGGTCCTGCCCGGCGGTGATGGTGAGCGGCGTGCCCGACTGCACGGTCACGATGGCGGACAACGTCCAGTCCCGGGTCAGGAAGCGAAGAGCGGACGTTGATTCCTTGAAGTAGTCCACTTTCCAGATGGCCGACAGGACGAAGCTATGACGGCGTTGATCCGATGCCGGCGCGCGCTCGGCGGCGAGATTCCGAACATCCTGGTACTGGCGCTGATCGGGGAGTCCGCCGCCCTGGAAGTCGAGATCCTCGTAGGAGCGGCCGAACGAATAGTAGGCCTTGCCCGAGAGATGAGCTCCGCGCCGCTCTGCGCTCAATTGAATGCCGTTGTAGTCGCTCCCGAAAATCGAGGAGAGGACGATGGCCTCCCCGATGGTGCCCGGCAGGTAGGGGCGTCGAGAGTTGACGTTTGCCGCGGTGGCCCCCGGTCCGAAGACGGCCGCGTTCGCGTCGACACCTCCCGCGAGATTGCGGGCGAAAGCTCCCACATAGGAGGCGCTGACGCTGACGTTTCGGCCGATCTCCTTCGCAACCGTGAAGTTCACCTGATAAGTGAGCGGCCACACAAAATCCAGGGACGGTCCGAAGACCCGAGCGGGGAATGTGAATCGCGGCGAAGCGGGGGTGTAGTTGAACGGGAACGGTCCCACTCCGCCCGGGAGATTGCGATAGGGGTCGGACAAGGTGAAGACGGTCGGGAACGACTGTCTCACGGTGAAGGGCTGGTTGTCGGCGGTGGTGTTCCATTCGTTGCCGGTGATGCTGCCGTAGAAGATGCCGAAGCCGGCCCGCACGGCGAGGCGGCCATCGCCCTTCGGATCCCAGGCGATCCCAATGCGTGGAGCCAGGTTATTGATGTCGGTCTTCACAATGCCTCGGCTGATGCCGGAGTCCCCAGGAAAAAGAAGACCGACGGGCGCCGTTGGAGAGACTGTGGATTTCTGTCCGGGCACGAACGCGAGCTTTCGGTCCTCAGGGTCGGTGAAGGGAAACTGGATGTCGTAGCGCAGGCCGAGGTTCAAGGTGACCCGGGGGTGAACGCGGAAATCATCCTGGGCGAACAGGCTGATGTAGGCGCCGTTGTCCGTCTTGCGGACGGGGGCGTCCTGCGTCATTGTGCTCGGCAGCCCAAGCAGGAAGTCGGCGTAGGCGTTCCCGGTCTTGCTGCCGGTGAAGGCGAAGACTCCATAGTTGTCGAGAAGGGTATCGTGCACGATCTTCTCGTAGGAGATCTCGGCGCCGAACTTGAATGAGTGGTTGCCGCTGGTCATGCTGAAGGCGTCCTTCACCCCGAAGTATTCGCTGCCCGCATCCGGACCCGCGATGGACGTCTGACCGGTGAAGTACCCGGTGACGGTGAGCCGGGGAAGCGTGGGGTCGCCCTGCACCGTGAACTTGGACCCGAGGTCGGAAAGCGATGTGGTCGGGTTGTTGACCCGGCCGCCGAACTGGCGCATGTAAGTCGCGCGGAACTGGTTGATCTTCGTGGAACTGAGTGTCCACGTGTGGGCCAGATTTACGTTGTGCTGGTTCCACTTGAAGTCGCGATCGACCCAGGGAATGTTGCCGGTCAAGGAGAGAGGCTGGGTGTCCGTACCGGTCTGATAGAAGTAGCTCAAGGCCAGGCTCTGAGTGTCGGAGACCTTGTGGTCGAGTTTGAGCGTCGCCTCGTCGGTGTTCAGGGGGTCGGGACGGCGGACTTCGAAGAAGCTGTTGGGCAGGTTCGCGGTGGGAACGAACTTGTCCTGGATGTTCTTCGCGGCCACATCGAAGCGGGCGGCTGGGATGACTCCACCCGGGAAGGGCTGGCCGGTCGCGGGGTCGCGGGGCTTGAGCGCGGACTGAGAGAAGTCGCCGGCGCGCTCGAGGGCCGTCGGAACTCGCGCGCTGTTCCGGTAATAAGTCTCTTCCTGGCGCAACCCGGAATAGCTCACGAAGAAGAAGGTCTGGTCCTTCCGAATCGGGCCGCCCAAAGCGCCTCCGAATTGATTGCGCTTCAGGGGGTCGTTGGTGGCCGTGACCCCGGGGGGCGCCCAGCGCTCGGAGTTGAGCTTCTCGTTGCGGAAGAACTCGAACAGGGCGCCATGGAACTCGTTGGTTCCGGACTTGGTCACCACATCCACCACGCCCGCGGCATACCGGCCGTACTCGGCGGCGTAGCCGTTGGTGAGGACGCGGAACTCCTGAACGGCCTCGGGATTCGGCGCCGGGTTGCCCGTGCCCCGGAGGCCCGCGGTGTTGTTGCCGCCGTCGAGTTGGAAGTTCACGCTGCCCATCTGGGCCTTGCTGGAGCCGTTGATCGTTGTGAGTTGCTCGGGGCCGCCCAGTGAGTTCGAGTTGTCGTTGCTGGTGACGCCGCCGGTCAGGCTCAGGAGGGAATAGAGGTCGCGGTTCACGAGGGGCAGGTTCAGCACTTCGTTCTGGCCCACGGTGCGGGAGAGGGAGGCGGATGTGGTTTCGACCAGAGGCGCGTCGGCCACGATGGAAACCACCTCGGTAAGGGCGCCCAGTTCAATAACCGGATCGATGCGGGCGTTGCGGCCCACCTCCAGCAGGATGCCGGTCTGCGAGTAGTTTTTGAAGCCAGGCATGCTCACGGTGAGCGCGTAGTTGCCCACGGGCAGCAGCCGCAACGCGTATTGCCCGGTCGCGTCGGTGGTCACGCTCCTTGAATACTGCGTGCCCACATTCGTCGCGGTGACGGTGGCGCCGGGCACGGTGCCGCCCGTGCTGTCCTTCACTCCGCCAAGGATCGTCCCGGTGGGGATCTGGGCCGAGGCCAAAGGCGCGAGCACCAACAGAGCCACAAGGGCCAGTGCCGTCCTCCCCATTGCCGCGCTTCGGTTGGAGGGCGTGGGTTCCGTCGTATGCAGTGTCTTCATTCGAGCCTCCTGGGCTTTGCGAATCGATCGAGCCGGCCAGACCGGTATTTGTCCTTGCGAGGGACAATATGCCCGCTTCCGATCGGCTGTCAAGGGAAAATCTGGCTATGCCGAAAATGGCCCAGGGCCATCGAATCCCCCAATACCCGCGAAAAACCCAATGAAAGAGGCTGTGTCACACACGTGGGTCATAGAAAGTACTTGCTTTGGCTATGTGGCTTGGGGTTATATTGAACTGGAATAGGACAAATGCGACCGCTCCATCCCCAGAACCTGCGCGTGGCCACCCGAGGCACCACTCGCGAGATCAATCGCCGGATCGCGCTCAATCTCATCCGCACGAACCAGCCGATCTCCCGGGCTGATCTGGCGCGCCTCATGGGCACGCGTCGGGGCGCGGTGAGCCTTCTCGTGAATGAACTCATAGAAGAGGGCGCGATCTTCGAGGGCGCTACCGGCGAGGCCAAGCGCGGCCGCAAACCCACCTTCCTCTATATCGACTCCCGGAAGCGCTGTGTGGTCGCGGTGGACATCCGCCCGACCCGGACCTTCGTCATGGTGACCGACCTCGTGGGCCGTCAGCTCGCGAGCGTCACCAGTTTTCCGACCGAACGGGAACCAAAGAAGTTCGTGTCCGACCTTGTTCGGAGGATCAAGGCGATCCTGGTCGAGCACAAGGATCTGGGGCGGTGTCAGGGGGTGGGCGTGGTTGTGCCGGGCATGGTCGAGTCCGAAGCGGGGCGTGTTCTGCTCGCGCCGAACCTCGGGTGGAAGAACGTGCAGCTTCGCGATCCGATCTCCGCCGGCCTTGGCATTCCCGTGCAGATCGAGAACTCGGGCAAGGCCTGCGCGCTCGCGCAGCTCTGGGCCACCCGCGACGCCAAGGCCCCGAGCAACTTCGTCTACATCACGGTGTCGGACGGCCTCGGCGTGGGCATTGTGATGGGGGGCGAACTCGTCCGGGGCCAGCACAACATCGCCGGCGAGTTCGGGCACCTGCCCCTCAATATCGACGGCCCGCGCTGCGGTTGTGGAGCCACCGGCTGCTGGGAGGCCTACGTCTCAAACCTCGCGACCCTCTCGCGCTACTTCGGTCGCGACCTCCGTGAACGCCCGGTTTCCGCAGACATCGCGGCCCTCACGGTCGACGACCTCATTGCGCGCGCCCGCGGCGGCGATGGCAAGGCGCTCGCGGCGCTTCTCTCCACCGCCCGCTATCTCGGCCTCGGTCTCGGCTCGGTGGTGAACGCGATCGACCCCTCGCAGGTCTACATCGGCGGCGAGATCACCGCGGCCTGGGACCTCATCGAGCCCACCGTTCGCTCCGCCCTTGCCGAGCGCGCACTGACCCCCCCCGCCGGCGCCACCCCGATCACCATCGTTCCGCCCGAGCAGTATCCGCGCCTTCGCGGCGCCGCGGCTCTGGTTGCCGCGCCCTCGTTCGCGGAAAGGGGCGTCGCGTGAGCCGGTGCCAGGCGGTTGTCGCCGTTTTCTTCTCGGCCGCCCTGCTGAGTCCGGCGTCCACGGTTGCCCAGGACGGACACATCCAGACCTCCGCGCTGAAGGCCGAGGTGGACGCTTTCTTCGACCGCGAAGTCGCGTCCCACTTCACGCAGATTCCCCCCGAGGGCCCTCTGCCCGACCGCGTCCATGGCGCGATCACCACCGGGGAGTTCTCGTGGGGCACCTACGTCCGATCCCTGGCGGCGTACGCGGAGACGCGCGGCACGAGGACGGTCGCGGGTCGCGACATCGTTCCGCTCGTCGGCCGTGTGGGCATCATCGAGTCCGCCAAGGGCAGCAAGGCGTTCTCGCAGCTCTATGCGGCCCTCGCTCTTAGACACTTCGGCCGCGATCTCGCGAAGAACCCGCTCTGGCAATCGCTCGATGCCGAGGGCCGCGCCGCCTGGACCTCGCTGCTCGACCCCACGCGTTTCTACGATCCGAAGACGCGCCAGGTGATCGATCTGCCCGAGAACTACCTTGGCGTGGCCTCCCGCGTCGCCACCCTCGCCTTTCAAATGGACGTCCTCAGGGACCGCGCGTTCATCGACTCGCTTCTCGATCGATCCGCCGAGCCGTTCGCGAAAGGAGCCCTGTACGCCGACGACGCGGGTACCACGGGCCGCTACGATCGCTACTCCAACGAGTATGCGCGTTATGTCTACGAAGCCGCGGAAACGGTGGGCCGCGCAGATCTTCTGAAAGCGCTCTCACCCTCACTCAAGGCTCAGATGCGCCTCTGGTGGGACCTCGTCTCGCCCGACGGCTACGGTTACCAGTGGGGACGGAGCCTCGGTGTGGTGAGTTACCTCGACACCCTCGAGATCGTCGCGTTCCTCGCCGGCCATCCTGAGTTCCGTCCCGCGCCGATCGAGGATCTGGTGAGCGAGTATCGCCTGGCCTGGAGGTGGCTGAATCGCGATTACCGGCCAGACGCGCACTTGCTTTCGGTGTTCGTTCCCGGCCGCGCCAGCTACGCCTACATCTCGAAGGAACGCGAATGGCAACAGACCGTGGGCTTCTTTGGCAAGGCTCTGATGGCGCACGACACGCTCATGAAGGTGCTCGCGAAGGAGAACGTCGATTCGTTTCCCGCGGCTCCGAAGCTCCCCGCGGTGGCCCGGTTCGAGTTTTTCCGCCGCGGTGACCGCCCCTCCGGAGTGTGGCTCGTGCGCCAGGGAGCGCTTCGCTTCGCCCTGCCCATCACCACCGGGGCGAAGCCCGGTTTGGCCGACTACCTCCCTGTGCCACACGGATTGCCCGGCTTCGCGACGCCCGTGGAGCAGGTTTTCCCGGCCGGCTCTTCGTTCTTTGAGATGCCCGATGGGCGTGTGTTGATCGCCGGAGACAGCGCCGATGAGATCGTGCCCGCGAAAGACGGAAGGTCCGTGCGCGCGACCTGGCGTCGCTTCGTCGCGAAGGGCGGGAAAGTGGGGGAGTGGATCGAGCCCGGCTTCGTGGTCTCCGTCGCCTGGCGCGTCGAGGGCTCCACGCTGACACGCGTCGAAACCCTGACCGCGACCCGCGACACCACCCTTGCTCGTGTTTCCTGGGTCCTGCCCTCGACGGCGACGACGCACACGGCTCTCGAAGGAGCCGTCCCCGCTGTCCGGCTCACCGGGCCCGAGGGCGTTCTTGAGGTCAGAACGAAGGGCGAGCTTGCGTGGACGCGCTCGATACAAACCCATTCCGGCGACGAAGTGCTGGGGCGAGCCGCGCGAGGCGCCATTCCCACGCATGTCGCCTACGAGGCTGCGAATCTGCGCCTCGAGCCCGGCCGTCCCCGAAGCTGGGAGATATCTCTTTCTATCTCCGCCGCCCCCATAGAGGAATGACTCCAATGAGCACCGCCACCGCTGAAGCCACCCTGACCCTTGAAAGCTGCGTGGTTCGCGACACAGCGTCGAAGAAGGGGCGCACCCGCACCGTCAGCCCGCAGAAGACGTCGGCGAGGCATCTGCACTACGGTCGGATCATCCTCGACGCCGGCGATGCGCCCCTGTCGATCGAAACCGGCGGTCATGAGACCGGGTTCATCGTGCTCGGCGGCAGCGCGACGATCGCCGCGGGTGGGAAGACATTCGAAATGGGACGCTACGATGCGCTCTACACGCCGCGCGACGTTGCCGTCGAAGTGCGTCCCGGCGCCTTTGGATGCGACATCGCGGAGATCTCGGCGCCCGTCGATCGAACTTATCCGATTCAGTTCGTCCCCTTCGCCGAGGTTCAGAAGGATCCCGGCCTCCACTTCAAGGCGGGGGGTGCTTCGGCCGAGCGGACCCTGAACGTTCTCTTTGGCAAGAACATCCAGGCGGGCCGCATCATGGCCGGCGTCACGTTCTCCGCGCCCGGGAACTGGACCTCCTGGCCGCCGCACGAGCATGCCGCGCTTGCGGAAGAGGCGTATCTCTACATCGACATGCCCGCGCCGTCGTTCGGCCTGCAAATGGTCTACACCGACAAGACCACGCCCGAACTCGCGGTGGTGGTGAGGGAGGGAGACGTGGTCCTGATGCCGAAGGGGTATCACCCAAACGTCGCCGCTCCCGGCGGCTCGATCAATTTCCTGTGGATGATGGCGGCGAACCGGGAAGCCGAGGACCGCCTCTTCGGCGTCGTCAACGTCCATCCCGACTTCAAGCAGACCGGCTCCGGCCTCGATGCCGGGAAGGCGAAGTGAGTATGACCCCGAGCACCACAGTGGCCCATCAGGCCTGGAACTGGGCGACGATCCCGAAAGAAACCATCGCCGATGGCATCGTCCGCCAGATGATCTACGGCGCGACCCTCATGATCTGCCGGCTCACTTTCGCTCCGGGGACGGTCACGACCGCGCACGATCACATTCATGAGCAGATGACGATCGTTGAGAAAGGCCGCGTCCGTTTCGTGATTGGCGCGGAAGAGAAGGTGTTCGGCCCGGGAGACGTGCTCCTCTTTCCGAGCGGCTTCTGGCATGGGGCCACGATGCTCGACAACGAAGTCGTCCTGATCGACATCTTCTCGCCGCGGCGCGAAGACTTCCTCAAGCCCCTGGCCTAGACAATGCCCCGGAGCCTGTTCTCGCTCGATGGACGGGCAGCCCTGGTGACCGGGGCATCCCGGGGCATCGGCGCGGGTATCGCGAAGGCTCTCGCCGCCGCAGGCGCCGATGTCGCGGTTCACGGGAACGCAACGCCTCCCGAAGGAACATGCGACGTCGTCCGCGCGCTCGGGCGGAAAGCGGCGGCTCTTGTCGGCGATATGGCGGACGCCACCACACCCGATCGCCTCGTGGCGGAAACCGTCAAGGCGCTTGGCCGGCTCGACATCGTGGTGAACAACGCCGGGATCATCCGCCGCGGTCCCACCGTCGATACCAGCGACGCGGATTGGCATGCGGTCATCGACGTCAACCTCCACGGGGTGTTCCGCCTCTGCCGGGCCGCGGGCCGACACATGATCGCCGCGGGCCAGGGCGGGAAGATCATCAACATCGCATCGCTGCTCTCGTTCCAGGGTGGGCTGGACGTTCCCGCGTACGCGGCGTCGAAGAGCGCGGTGGCGGGTCTCACTCGGGAGATGTCGAACGAATGGGCGGCGAAGGCGATCAACGTGAACGCGATCGCCCCCGGCTACTTCCGTACTGACAATACCGAGGCTTTGCAGAAGGACGAGACGCGGAATCGCCAGATTCTCGAGCGCATTCCCGCCGGACGATGGGGTGAGGCATCGGATCTCGACGGCGCTTGCGTGTTCCTGGCCTCGAGCGCATCCGACTACGTGAGTGGCCAGATTCTCGCCGTCGATGGCGGCTGGCTTGGCCGGTAGCACCGAAGTTCCACATCTAGTTTCAAACCCAAGAGGTAAACGACCATGACCGCGCTTCAAGGTGTCGCACTGGTGACGGGAGGCGGCGCCGGCCTCGGCCGGGCCTGTGCCCTCACCCTCGGCAAACGTGGCGCACGCGTCGCTGTTCACTACATGAAGAGCCGGGCCGGCGCGGACGAGGTTGTCGAGACGCTCAAGGCCGCGGGCACCGATGCCGCGGCGTTCCAGGCCGATCTAACGAAAGCATCGGAGGTTCAGCTTCTCGTCGATGCGGTAGTCGGTCGCTTTGACGCCGTCGACATCCTGGTGAACAACGCCGGCGATCTCATCGCGCGCACCCCGCTGCTCGAGATGAGCGAGGAGTTCTTCCGCCAGGTCATGGACGTGAACCTGACGAGCGCCTTCCTCATGTGCCGCGCCGTCGGACCCTCGATGGTGACGAGGAAGACCGGGACGATCATCAACATGTCGTCTCTCGCCGCATGGAATGGCGGAGGTCCCGGGGCGGGGGCGTACTCGACCGCGAAGGGCGCGATCGTTTCGCTCACCAAGGCCCTGGCCAAGGAGATGTCGCCGCACGGCATCCGCGTCAACTGCGTGGCTCCCGGCCTCATCGGGGAGACCGCCTTCCACGGCCGGTTCACCGCACCCGCGGCGTTTGAGAACGCGGCGAAAGGCGTCCTGCTCGGCCGCGCTGGAACGCCCGACGAGGTCGCGAGTGTCGTCGCCTTCCTCGCTTCGAAAGACGCCTCGTTCCTCACCGGCGAGACCATCGAGATCAACGGCGGGATGAATATGCGATGAAGATCTCGGGCCTGCGCTGGCTGATGATCAGCCTGATCTTCTTCGCCACCGTCATCAACTACATCGACCGACAGACCGTGTCGGTGCTGAAGACACAGATCAGCCAGGACCTGGGACTCTCGAACTCCGACTACGCCGCCATCCAGAACGCGTTCCTCGTGTTCTACGGGATCAGCCAGATGGTGTCGGGCCGGCTCTACGACATCATCGGCACGCGGATGGGCTTTGTCTTCTCCATTGTCGTGTGGTCCCTCGCCGCCCTCGCCCACGCCACCGCGCGCACCGCAGGCTCGTTCGCCTTCTTCCGCGCCGTGCTTGGCTTCGGCGAGGCGGGCAACTGGCCGGGCGCCGCGAAAGTCGTGGGGGAGTGGTTCCCGGTGCGTGAGCGCGCGTTCGGCATGGGCATCTTCAACACGGGCGCCGCGGTAGGCGGAGCTTTGTCGCCGCCGATCATCGCGTGGCTCGCCACCGCGTACGGCTGGCGTCCGACGTTCATCATCACCGGCGCCCTCGGCTTCATCTGGCTGGCGGTGTGGCTCGTCTGCTTCAAGATACCGTCGCAGCATCCGTGGATCACGGAAGCCGAACGCGCCCACATCCTCGATGGCGCTTCACCCACACCGAAGGGTCCGGAGTGGCGACCCGGCTGGGGACAACTGCTTCGCTATCGGCAGACCTGGTCGGTCGTGATGGGCCGCTTCATCACGGACCCGATCTGGTGGCTCTACATTTTCTGGCTGCCCTCCTACCTTCAAGAGGCGCGCGGCTTCAGTCTTCAGCAGGTGGGCATGTCGGCCTGGCTGCCTTTCCTCGCCGGCGGCATCGGCGCTCTCTCCGGCGGCTACGCCTCGGGCGCTCTCATCTCGCGCGGCTGGACCGTGGATCGCGCGCGGAAAGCGGTGATGATCTTCGGCGCGATGTTGACGCCCGCGGGCATTCTGGCCATGCGCGCGACCGATCCCTACGCGGCGCTTGGTTGGATGGCGGTGGTGCTCTTCGGCTTCCAGGTCTGGGTGAACAATCTCCAGACCCTGCCGAGTGACTTCTTTCCGAGCAGCGCGGTGGGCTCGGTCTTCGGCCTGGGTGGACTTGCCGCCGCGGTGGCGAGCGTTCTCTTCAACTGGGGCACCGGCCGCGTGGTCGATGCGTTCGGCTACACGCCGGTATTCCTGACCGCCGCCGTCCTCGGCCCCCTCGGACTTGTCGTGACCTTGTGGCTCGCGGGTCGTATTGGCAGTGTCGTGATCGAACAGAAGGAACAGACCGCATGATGAAGATGAAGACCGCCGCCGCAGCGCTAGCCCTCGCGCTGATGATCTCCCCGATCGCTCGTTCCCAGGAGGCCGTCCCGACCTTCGATGACCTTCTCGCGCACAAGGTCGCGCTCAAGCCCGAACTCGTGGGTGTGCATCCGCGAGTGTTCGTCACAAAGGCCGGGATCGAAACCCTCCGCGAACGCGCCCGCACCACCCACCGCGCCGGGTGGTCGAAGGTGATCGCGAACCTGGCGGCGATGAAGAGCGCGCCTCCGCCCGTTCCCGGACCGCAAGAACGCCGGTCTCAGAACAACGTCGCCCTGGCGATCGCCGAGGTGAGCCTGGCCTACGTTGTCGAGCAGAAGCCCGAGTATCTGAACGCGGCGAAGGCGTGGACGCTCGCCGCCATCGACTACGAACCGTGGGGTTATACCTACAACAAGCCCAACACCGACCTCGCCGCCGGCCATCTCCTCTATGCGATCGGCTGGGCCTATGACCTCCTGCACGCCGAGTTCACAGTCGAGGAGCGCGCCCGCATCCGCGCCTCCCTCGAACGTCACGCCAACCTCGTGTACGACGCTTTCGCGCCGAAACCGGGGCGGACGCTGCGGTTCACCCAGAATCACGACTTCATTCCTACCGCGGGCCTGGCGGTCACGGCACTCGCGCTGATCGGGGAGTCGAAAGACGCCGAGCGCTGGGCCGTGCTCGCGCGGGCGCATCACCATCGAACCGGCCAGCTCCTGAGCCCCGACGGCCACTACTACGAGAGCATGGAGTACTGGATCTTCTCGACGCCCTGGCTCGTTCACTTCCTCGACGCCTGGGAACACTCGACCGGCGAGAGCCTCTGGGAACGAGACGTCTTCCGCAACTGGAAGACCTACCTCGCCCACACCCTTCTCCCCGATGGTCAGAACGTCTATGACTTCGGCGACATCTGGGAGGGGCCGGTCACGCGCGCGAAGAAGGGCGGCGACTACGAACGCGCTTATCCGGGCGGCACCCTGCAAAGCAATTTCAATCACATGTACCGCGTGGCCGCGCGACTCAAGGATCCTGAGGCGCAGGCGATCGCCCAGCGTTACGCCGACTTCGGCCACAGCAATCTCGAGGAGTACTGGACGCTGCTCTGGCGCGATGCCTCACTGAAGCCCGCGTCCATGACCGCCTTCCCGCTACAACATCACTTCAAGGACATGGGCGTCTTCTACTACCGCACATCGTGGGAGAAGGACGCTCTCGCCTTCGCGTTCAAGGCCGGCCCGCCCGAGGGACACCGCGTCGCCGCGTTGCTGCCGAAGCTCCCGGAATGGTCGCTCGACAGCGGCCACGCTCATCCCGACGCGGGCAGCTTCATCATCTGGGCGAACGGCCGATATCTCACCGGCGACACGGGCTACGCGGGTCTGCCCACCGCGCGCAACCACAACACCGTGACCTTCGGCGGGGTGGGTCAAGGCGTCGAGGGCCAGCATGATGTCTGGCGCGGCGCGTCGTATTCCGGTTTCAACGGCATTCGCATCCGCAGCGTGACGCCGAAAGGCAACGCGATCACCATAGAAGCCGACCTCGCCGCCGCCTATCCCAAAGTCCCGGCTCTGTCCGCGTTCACGCGAACCTTCACCTTTGATGGTTCGTCGACGTTCACCGTCGCCGACCGGTTCACTCTCAAGGAGCCCACGCCGGTCGAATGGCGTCTTCAGTCCGACAGACCGTTCGCTCCGGCGGCCGGCGGCGCGTACCGGAACGCGCCGCCCGGCGAGCCCGCGATCGAAGTCAGGGTCGCGGATCTGCCGGACGCCGTCATCACAAGCGCGGTGGGGCGGATCAAGGCCCCCGGCCAGCCTGGCTCGATCACGTCGGGTCCCGAAGAGGATCGCGGCCATGTCCTCACGGTGGTCACCAAAGCGGGGGTGGGTGAGGGGCGGATAGAGGCCGTCATCAAACTCGTGAAGTAGGCAACCCCTCTGATCGGGCATGGGCCGGTTCCAGGCAGGAATTTCAGGTCTATAGTCCCCGCAGTTGATCGCCCGGGTAGGGGGCCGAGGGGGCAACCCGCGGGTGTGTTTGCTTGCATGGAGGGTGCGATGAACAAGAAAACCGTGGGAATGTTGCTCGGGGTCATGGCGGCGGTGAGCCAGTGGGGCTGCGGAGGGAGTTCGGGGCCGAGCGCCCCCACCGCGGTGGCGACGCCCACACCGGCGCCGACGCCCGCGCCTCCGGTCGTTCTGCTTCAGGGCAACTTCGCGCTGGAGGCGGACTTCTTCGCGATACTGAGGACGGTGACAGCGTCGTCGTCGGGGTCGCTTGAGATGACGACGGATTGGACATTCGCGAAGAATGACGTTGACATTGCGCTGGCCAGGGGCAATTGCACCATCGCAATGATTGAAGCTGACACCTGTGACATCGTCGGCTTTACCGAGTCACTCACGGCCAAGCCCGAGAGGCTGCGGATAAACGTGACCGCTGGCGTCTATACGCCCCTCGTGGTGAACTGGGGACCGGACGACGAATCCGGTGCGGTACAGATAGTCTTTACCGCGAATGCAACGGCCGCCGCCGCGTCTTCGAAGGCCTGGAAGCCGAAGGGTCCGATGGTGGCCCAGCTCCGGTAACGGGCCGCCCTAACCGGCCGGTCGGCCGGGAGAGCGTCCCGATCCCTGGCCGCCGTGGGGCGTCTATCATCCCTCCAACCAACTTCGGGAGGTTGGATGAACCCAGCCGACGATTCGGAAATGCAGGCGTGAAGTTCCTGCCCTTCATCCTCCGCCACCTGTCCGCTACCTGGGTGCGCACGGCCAGCACCATCATCTCGATGGCGCTCTGTGTCTTCCTCTTCTGTTCGCTGCAGAGTGTGCTCACCCATCTCGACGGGTTCATCGAGGGCCGCAGCCCGCGGCGGATCGTCACGCGCAACGCGATGAGCATCATTGGCGTCGTGCCGATCACCCACAAGGCGAGGATCGAGACCGTACCCGGCGTGACGCGGGTGTCCGCGTTGACCGCGTTCGGGGGCGTCCTGATGGCCCGCAAGGAAGGCCGCGTCGACCCCGGAGTCTCGGGGGAGACCGACTGGACCACCGTGTTCCAGAACCTCGCGGTGGACGCGGAGCCCTTTTTCGCAATGAATCCCGAGTACATGGTTCCCCCCGATCAGTTCCGCGACTTCATGAACGATCTGCAGGGCTGCGTCATCGGCCGTGAACTCGGGGCGAAGTTCGGATGGAAGATCGGCGACCGCTTCTTCCTGCAGAGTTTCGTCCCGGGGATGCGCAAGAAAAGCGGTCCGTTCGAGTTCGTGGTGAGGGGCTTTCTCGAGACCGATCTGAGGAAGTATCCGGGCACCGAGGTCAACCAGATGATCTTCCACTTCAAGTACCTGAGTGAGAGCCTCGGCGGGGTCACTCAGACGCAGTTCATCATGGTGGAAATCGACGATCCGGCGCGGACCGCGGAAATCTCCGCCGCCATCGATGCGCTGTTCGAGAACTCAAGCGACGAGACCTACACCGAAACGGAGAAGGCGTTCAGCGCGAACTTCATCTCGATGGTGGGAGATCTGAGCGCGCTGGTGAACGGTATCGGCCTCGCGGTGTGCTTCACGATCCTGCTCGTCACCGCGAACACGATGAGCATGGCGGTGCGCGAACGCCGCAAGGAGATCGCGGTCCTCAAGACCGTGGGCTTCGGCAGCGGCCAGGTGATGGGTCTCATCCTCACCGAGGCTCTGATGCTGGGCGCGGCCGGCGGCGCGCTCGGGATCGGGGGCGCGCTGTGGGCGATTCGGGTTGTGAACGCGGCTCCCGGACAGACCGTGCTCGGTATCTCGTATCTGGAGCTTCAGCCCCAGGTCGCTTGGGTGGGCGTCACCGCGGCCATCGCCCTTGGCCTCGCCGCCGGTTTCCTGCCCGCGTGGGGCGCCTATCGCGCTCGCGTCACCGAGATGCTGAGGACGATCTAACCGTGGCCCTTCCCATCGCCTACAACATCCGCAACGTGCGCGAGCGGTGGACGGTGGCCCTCCTCGCGGTCGGGGGAATCGCGCTCGTGGTCGCGGTGTTCGTGGTACTGACTTCCATGTCGCAGGGCTTCGCGACCGCCCTGCGCGGCACGGGACGGGACGACAACGTGATGATCGTGAGCCGCGGGTCGAACTCGGAGATGACGTCGCGGATCGAACTCGATCAGCGCACCGCGATCATCGATCAGGCCCGGCCCGCCCTCGCCGGAAACGGACAGCCCATGGCCTCGTGGGAGTGGGTGGCCGTGATGGCTCTGCCAAGGAAGGCCGACGGCAAGCGGACGAATGTGGTGCTGCGTTCGGTGACGCCTCAGGCGTTTCTGGTGCGGACCGGGATCCGCTTCATCGCGGGCCGGAACTTCACGCCCGGCCTCGAAGAGATCATCGTCGGGCGGCGGATCATGGACCGCGTCCATGGTCTCGAACTCGGAGGGACGCTCAAGTACCGGCGCAAACAACTGCGCATCGTCGGCATCTTCGAATCGGAAGGGGCCGCTTTCGAAAGCGAAGTCTGGGGCGACTACGAGGTGCTTCGATCTTCCTTCCGGCGCGGGGCGGGATCGAACTCGCTTGTCATTCGAATAAACGATCCGGATCAGATAAAGGCGCTCGATCGCTGGATGCGCCTTCAGCCCAACATGCCGCTCAAGGCCGTGCCGGAGCGGCAGTACTACGAGGATCAGGCGGGCCCGGTGGCGAGGACCATTCGCCTGCTCGGGGGTCTCGTCGCGGTGGTGATGGGAATCGGAGCAGTATTCGCGGCGATGAACACGATGTACAGGGTCGTGGCCTCGCGCACCCGGGAGATCGGCACCTTGAGGGCGATCGGCTTCTCTCGCTCCGCGATCCTGTTTTCCTTCGTCGCGGAGTCGGCGGTGCTGGGGGTGGTCGGTGGGAGCCTCGGGTGCTTAGCCGCTTCCACGCTTCACGGCTATTCGACGAGCACCTCGAACCTGCAGAGCTTCAGCGAGGTGGCGTTCGCTTTCAGGATCACACCGGAAATCATCGCCGCCAGCATGGGTTTCGCCCTGGCCATGGGCGTCCTGGGCGGACTATTGCCCGCGGCCCGGGCGGCCGCGCTGCCGATCGCCGAGGCGATTCGCGAAGGCTGAGGCGGCCGTGCCCGACTAACAGGGTCCTATACTCGCGACTACATCAATCCAGGCGAGGCTTTGATCATGGTCGAGAGTTCAGCCTGCCCTTCGTGTGGGCATGCCCTTCCGGAGTCCGCGGCTTCATGCGAGCACTGCGCGACTCTCGGCAAGACACTCTCCCGGGTTCACCTCGATGCGGATGGGCCAAAGGCATCCTCGCCCGCCGATCCCGGCCTCATCCCGGATATCGAGGGCTATCGGATTGTCCGCAAGCTCGGACAGGGTGGCATGGGTGTGGTCTACCTCGCCGAAGACACCACTCTCCATCGGCTCGTCGCCATAAAAGTCATGACCGCGAGACTGGTCGGGGAGGAGGGTGCGGCCGCCTTCTTCCTTCGCGAAGCCCGCGCCATGGCGACGGTCGAGCACCCGCAGGTGGTGCGGATCTATACCTTCGGCGAGCGCTCAGGCGCTGCCTTCCTCGTGATGGAATACGTGGAAGGCGAAAGTCTGGCCGAGCGGATCAAAAGGCAGGGAAAGCTGCCTATCGAAGAAGCGATCCAGATCGCCACCCAGATGACGGAGGCGTTGGAAGCGGCGTCCGAGAAGGGGATTGTTCACCGTGACGTCAAGGCCGCCAACGTTCTGATCGATGCGCGGGGTTCCGCCCGCGTGGGCGACTTTGGTCTTGCAAAGACGGTGGCCATCGCGGACGACGCTCCCGTGACCCGCGCCGGCCTGATCGTAGGAACACCCGATTACATGTCCCCCGAGCAGGCGCGTGGAGAGGCGGTTGATCTCCGCAGCGACATCTATTCACTCGGGGTTGTTCTCTACGAAATGCTTGGCGGTGTGCGTCCTTTCGGCGGCTCGACGCCCCTCGCGATCGTCGCCCATCATCTCCACAGCCAGCCACCGCCGCTCAAAGACCTGCGTCCGGACGTGCCCGCGAGTCTGCTGCGGCTCGTGGAACGGATGATGGACAAGGACCGCGAACGCCGGCCTCACTCGTACGACGACTTGCGCCGGGGTCTCGAGGAGTGGTCTGACACGACGGCCGCCTGGACCTCCGGGACGCCATTCCGCGGCCTCTCCGCGTTCGAGTTCGAGCACGCCGCGATCTACTTCGGCCGCTCTCGTGCGGTCGATGAGGTCATGAACGGCCTCAAGGAGCAGGCGGCGCAGGGGCGCGCGTTCGTGCTGGTGATCGGAATGAGTGGCAGCGGAAAGTCCTCGCTCGTTCGCGCCGGGGTCGTGCCGGTCCTCGTGGAAGGAAGTGCCACGCCGAGTGTTCATACGTGGCGGCGCGCGACCCTCCGGCCGGCCGAGACCGCAGGCGATGTTTTCGATGGATTGGCCGAGGCGCTGCTCCGCCCCGAGGCGCTTCCGGAACTGGCGGCGGACGGCACCACGGCACGCGAGCTCGGCAGTCTCCTGAGGGAAAACCCGAAGGGAGCCGCGCTGATCGTCCGAGGCGGCCTCAGCCAGGTCGCGGCCGAGCGGAAGAGAATTGAAGGCCAGAAAGACCAGCCCGATGTGCGACTCGTTCTCGCGGTTGACCAGCTGGAGGAACTCTTCACTCTCGAGCGAGGTTCTGCCGAGGAGCGTCGCGCCTTCATCGACGCTCTCTCCTCCCTGGCCCGCAGCGGAAGGGTGTGGGTGCTCGCGACGCTGCGCAGCGATTTCTTCGGCCGCTGCGAGGAACTGCCGGAACTGATGGCGCTCAAGCAGGGGGCCGGGCAATACCATCTCCAGCCGCCGACCGCGGCGGAGGTCGCGCAAATGATCCGCCTTCCCGCGCGCGCGGCGAAGCTTCGTTTCGAGCAGGACCAGAACACTCAGTCGGGACTGGACGAGATCCTTCGCGACGCTGCCCTCGATCAGGTTGGACATCTGCCGTTGCTCGAGTTCGCTCTCGAAGAGTTGTATCGCCAGCGCACCCCCGACGGAGTCCTCACCTACGCCGCGTACGCCGCCATGGGTGGCGTTGAAGGCGCGCTGATCAAGCGCGCGGAGGAGGTGTTCGCCTCGCTCTCGATCGGCCAGCAGGCCGCGCTGCCGGCGGTCTTCGGCGCCCTCGCGCGCGTCGGGATTGACGACGAAGGTGTATTCATACGTCGGTACGCCGCTCTCGACGCCTTCGATGGGACCGAGAGTCGAGGGCTCGTCGATGCCTTCGTCGGCTCCCGCCTGTTCGTGGCTGATCGCGGCGGCGATGGTCGTGCGGTGGTGTCCATCGCCCACGAAGCCCTGCTTCGCTCCTGGCCGCGCCTTCGCAATTGGCTCGAGGCAAATCGCGAGCTCCTGCGGGTGCGCGAACGCTTGAGCGGTTCCGCCCGGCTATGGGTCGAGAGGGGTCGGTCGCGAGATCTGCTTCTCGCGGAAGGGCGGCCGCTGGAGGAGGCGCTGCCACTCCTCGGCATGCGGGCTCTTGATCTGTCACCGGAGGAGCGCCAGTTCATCGAGGCCTCGAGCAACCGAAGTGGATGGTTTCGAAGAACTCGCCAGTTCCTGAACGTAAACAGCGTGGCTCTCATGATCGCTGCGTCCCTGCTGATGAGTTACTACCTCTGGAGGGTGGTGCCGAGCATGGCCGCAATGGTCGCGGGGCTGGGCCTGGAGCTTCCCCTCTCCACGAAGCTCGCGATTGCCGCGTCCAATATCCTGGCGAAGTACTCTCCCCTTTGGCTCATCGCCGCCGGATTGCTCTATCGTTTTCGAAAACGGGTCCAGGGGTCGGAGTACATCAGCATGGGAATGGTGCTTACGGTTGTTCTGGGCTGGGCAATCCTCTTGGTTCAGTTTGGACAGGTTGCGTTGCTGCTCCAGGTTGTCCGCGAGTTTCCCTCGGGCGTCGGACGTGGACTCAACTGAGCTCAGGTACATCGGATGAACGGCGGCCGGGCCCTGGCTACTCGTACCGCAGCGCCTCGATCGGATCCTGTTTCGCCGCACGAAGCGCCGGCCACATCCCGAAAACGAGACCCACCGCCGTCGAGACCGCGAAACCCAGCACCACGGACCACAAGGGTGTCGCGGCCTGGATGTCGAAGGCGTAGCCCGCCGCCACCGCGGCGCCGAGGCCGAACGCGATTCCGAACGCCCCCCCGACCGCGGTGAGCGTCACGGCTTCGATGAGGAACTGCGTGGCGATGTCCCGCCGTTTCGCCCCGAGTGCTTTCCGAAGGCCGATCTCGCGCGTTCGCTGGGTGACGTTCACGAGCATGATGTTCATGACCCCCACACCACCCACGAGCAGGGCGATGCCCGCGACCACCAGCATGGCCGCCGCGACGCCGCCCGTGATCTGCTGGAAACTCTGGAGCTGTCCCGCGCTCGTGAAGAGGGCGAAGTCGTTCTCCTGATTGGGCCGCAGTCCCCGCCGGGTCCTCAGGATCGCGGTCTCCTCTTCGATCAGGGCCTCGTAGTCCTCTGGCCGTTTCGGCACCGTGGCGATGTGGATGGTGTCGCCGCCGCCATTCTTGATCTCCGGAAACTGGTCGTCGAAGGCGGTGATCGGCACGGCGACGAAGTTGTCGTTGCTTCCGCCGAAGAAGGCGCCCTTCTTCTCGAAGACGCCGATGACGCGATAAGCGCGTCCGTTCACCGTGATTTCCTGATCGATCGGATCACGGTGGGGAAACAGAGCCGCGGCGGTGTCGACGCCGATCACGCAGACCCGGGCCGCGTGTGACACGTCGGCTTCGGTGATGAAACGGCCGTCCTGGACGAAGTGAACGTTGGCGACTGAATAGTCGGGGTTGGTGCCCACGAAGGTCGGCCCGTTCGCTTCCTCTCGTCCCGCCTTGATCGTGACGCCTCCAAACTGATAGCGCTCTTGCGACACCGCGGCCGCGAGCTTCGAGAGCCGCTTCAGGGCCTCGGCGTCTTCGATCGTGAGGTCGCGCCGATTGCGCTGTTCTTCCGGCGGGCCTCCGGGGCCGCCGAAGCGCGGCTCGTACTTCTGGAACTGGACGAGGTCGGTGCCGAAGGTGGTGAAGCGCGCGGTGCCCGCGGTGTTGAAGCCGACTACACAGCCCACCCTCATGATGACGGTGGCGACCCCCGCCATGATTCCGAGCAGGGTGAGAAAACTGCGGAGCTTGTGCGCGCGCATCGCGCTAAACGCGAACGCGATGTTCACGAACCACGAAACGCGGAAGCGGGGTCTTCGCATCAGTCGGCCCTCAAGGCGTCCACCACCGCGAGATTCGAGGCGGTGCGCGCGGGCCAGTAACCGGCGGCGATGCCCACGACGACCGAGAGGACGAGGCCCATCGACACGATTCCCGGCGTCACCTCGGCGGGGAAGCTCAAGACGCCGCGCACCGCGAGCGCTATCAAGGCTCCGCCCGTGACGCCGACGGCGCCCCCGAGCAAGGAGAGCAACGCCGCCTCGAGCAGGAACTGGCGCCGGATATCGCGCTTGCGGGCGCCCACCGCCATCCGCATGCCGATCTCCTGCGTGCGCTCGACCACGGCCACGAGCATGATGTTCATGATCACGATCCCGCCCACGCCGAGCGAGACCGACGCGATGAGGAGCGAGAGCACGAAAGCGGCGGCCGAGATCTGCCGCCAGAGGGTTTGAAGAATCTCCGCGGTGATAACGCCGAACGGGTCGGGTGCTTTGAAGGGTGTGTGCCGCAGCGCGCGCATCAGCGCCCGCGTTTCCTCCACCGAGGCCTCGACTCCCGGCACGCCCCCGCGCGCGCGGATGAGGAAGTTCAACGACGCGCGAGTGCCGAACTGCCGTCTGTAGGCCTGGACGGGGATGTAGACCCGGTTGTCGTTGTTCTGGCCGAGGGTTCGTCCCTGCATCCCGATGAGGCCGATGACTCGATAGGGCGAGCCGCCTATCAACACCTCGTGCCCGACCGGATCCTGCTGGGGAAACAGCTCGTCCTTGATATCCCAGCCGATCACCGCGACCGCCTGAGCCGTGTCATCTTCGGTCGCCGTGAAGTATCGGCCCGCGACCACTCCGAGCCTCAACATGGGGCCATAGTTCGCGGTGGTGCCGAGAACCTGCATGTCGGGCAGGCGACGGTCGCGGTATTTGACCGCGGTCTGTCCAACCGCCTGGACCGAGACTTCATCGGCAAGAGTCAGGTTCTGCTGCATCGCGCGGTAGTCGCTCCAGTCGAAGTCGCGGCGCTTCAGGGCCTCGATGAACTCCTCGCGGCTCCGGATGATTCCGAATTTCTGAATCACGTACACATCGGGGGCGAGCTGAATCACGCGCTCGAGCACGAATCGGTTGAGGCCGGAGATCACGGCGACGACGCCCACGAGCGTCGAGACGCCGATGATGATGCCGAGCAGGGTCAGGAAGCTGCGGAGGGCATGGGCGCGGATGGCTCGGAGCGCCTCGCGCAGCAGCTCGCCTCTCGACACCTAGCCCCCCGCGCCGTCTTTCGTTTTCGGTTTCTCGACGCTCACGAGATCGCCCGGCTTGATCTCCCGCAGGGCCTTGAAGGGGCCGTTGATCAATGTCTCTCCGCCCTTCAAACCCTCGAGAACCTCGAGCGAGAGTTCGCCCATGATTCCGGTCTTGACCTTCTGAAAGCGCGCCTTGTCATTCTCGATGAGATAAACGCCCTCCTCGTCGCGCGGCGCGCCGGGCTTCGGCGTCTCGCCCGGCTTGAGCTCGATGTCGCGAACCACGAGGGCCTGAATTGGAATCACGATCGCCTGGGAGCGAAAACCCGTGAGGATGTCGGCCTGAACGGAGAGGCCGGGTTTGATGTCCTCGGGCGGATCCTTGATCTGCACCTTCACTTTGAACTTGATCGCGACCGCCTGGGCGCCTGTGTTGATGATCGGAGAGTTCCCGACCTCGGTGACGATGCCGGTGAACATGCGATTCGGGTACGCGTCGATCCTGATGCGCTCCTCCTGATCCACCTTCACCGTCGGGATGGACGTCTCGTCGACCTCCATTTCGGTTTCGACCACGGACATATCGGAGATGGTGAGGAGGATGGTCCCGGGCTGATTGAGAACGCCCACCACCGCGACCTCGCCTTCCTCGACACGCTTCGCCGTGATCGTGCCGGACATGGGTGCGAGGACAGTGGTCTTGGCCAGGGTGTCCCGAGCACCTTCAGATGTCGCCTGCGCCTGGTCGATGCGTCCCTGCGCCGCCTGCACACCGGCCGCCGCACGGGTCAGGGCGGTGCGGGCTCGGCGGAACTCGGCCTCGGGGATGATGGACGCCTTGTGGTTTTCTTCGGCCCTCCGGAAGTCATCTTCCGCCTGTTCGAGGCTGGCGCGGGCGGAGTCGAGGTCGCGGCTCAGAGCCAGCACTCCGGCCTCCGTGCTGCGCGCCGCCGCCCGCGGGTTCACGGCATCGATCTGGAGAAGAAGCTGACCTTTGTGGACACGGTCGCCTTCCTTGACCGCGAGACGGGTGATCTGGCCGGCGATGGTGGCCGAGATGTCCACCTTCTTCTGGGCCTGAACCTTGCCGTTCGCGGTGACCTTGGACTGAAGATCGGCCCGGGCCACCGTGGCGGTTTGAACCACGATGGGCCGCGGTCCGCGGCGGGAGAGCGCGATTCCGGCCACCGTCGCCACAACGACGACAACTCCGGCCGCTACGTAGACGTGCCTGCGCTTCATGGTGTTCCTTGGGATGTTACGTGCGCCGGCGCGCTTCTGATCCGTTGGACCGAAGGAATTCGTTCAACGTGTTGATCTTTGCTCGGCGGCCTGGAACCTTCCGCTTGCCGCCCTCGTCTTACCCGAGTAACCGCCCCTCTCCCTTGAACCAAGGGGCGCGCCCAACTCGCGAGGAACGTCAATGATCGAGAACTTCACCCAGGACCTCCGCATCGGCCTTCGCGTCCTCGTCAAGGACAAGGGTTTCGCGGGAATCTCGGTGTTCGTCCTCGCCCTCGGGATCTGCGCCGTCACCACCATGTTCACAATGGTGAACGCCGTCATCCTCCGGGGCTTTTCTTTCCCCAACGCCGACCGGCTGACCGACATCACTTTCATCGACCCGACCACGCAGTCGCCCTTCGGGGCGAACAACCAGGTGTTTTCGATGGACTTCGAGGAGTTCCGCCACGAGCAGAAGTCCTTCGAGAAGATGGCGGCCTACCTGAACGGCTCCACCGTCAACCTCACCGCCGACGGTGAACCCCGCCGCTACACCGGCGCCTACATGACCGAGGACTTCCTGCGAATCCTCGGCGTAACGCCCCTGATGGGCCGCGACTTCACGCTCGAGGACAACCAGCCGGGAGCGCCCAAAGTGCTTCTGATCAGTCACGGCATCTGGCAGCGCGACTTCGGCGGGGCCCAGAACATCGTGGGGAAAGACGTCCGCCTGAACGGCAAGCCTGCCACCATCATCGGCGTGATGCCCCAGGGATTCACCTTTCCCGTCAACGAGGAGATGTGGATTCCGCTCTACTCGGAGTTTCCCGTCCGTGCCCGCAACGATCCTCTGGCGAACAACCCCGCGGTCCTCGGCCTGATCCGACCGGAGGTCTCGCTCGACCAGGCCCAGGCGGAGTTCGCCGGCTTCGCGAAACGTTTCGCGGCCGCTTACCCCGACACGAACAAAGCGTTCAACGACGCGCAGATCCGCCCGTTGATCCAGACCTTCACGCCCCTGCCGGTGCGGGGAATGATCCTGACCATGTTCGCGTTCGGGATCGGCGTCCTCGTGATCGCGTGCGTGAACGTGATGAACATGCAATTCGCCAGGGCCACCATCCGTCTCAAGGAACTCGCGATCCGCTCGTCCCTTGGGGCCACGCGCGTCCGCCTGATCCGTCAGATGCTGACCGAAAGCCTTCTCGTCGCAGCGCTCGGGGCGGTGGTCGGCATCGGCCTCGCGTACTTCTGCACCGACTGGTTCGCGACGGCCATGCGCAGCCAGAACAACGGTCCGCCGAAGTGGATGTTGTTCGAGATCGACCGGCTGGCGCTTTTCGTCACCGTCCTCGCGACCGTCACCGCCGCCCTTGTTTCGGGACTGCTGCCCGCGCTGATGTCGTCCCGCGCCGACACCGCATCGACGCTCAAGGACAGCGGCCGGGGCAACAGCTCGCGCCACGTCGGCCTCATGACCCGCGGCCTCGTCGTCTTCCAGATCGCGGTGACCTGCATCCTTCTGATCGGCTCGGTGCTTCAGGTCCGCTCCATCGTCAACCAGCAGACCATCGACTACGGCTATGACACCGGCTCGATCATGTCCGCCCGGATGGGCCTGATGGACGGCGACTATCCGACATCGGCGGCCCGCAAGCTGTTCTACGACCGGCTGCTCACGTCGCTCCGTTCCTCCGCGCAGTTCGAGAGCGTCGCCCTGACCAGCCGTTTCCAGATGGTGTTCTCCGGCAACGGTCCCATCGAGATCGAAGGCAAGACCTACGCGGCCAAGGGCGATCATCCCAACGTCAACTTCGAGCAGATCACACCCGGTTTCTTTAATGTGATGGGCCAGAAGGTGCTGGCCGGGCGTGACTTCGCGGACGACGACCTCGACACGAAGCAGCCGGTGGCGATCGTGAACTCGGATTTCGCTCAGAAGCACTTCGGCACGGAGAGTGCGGTCGGCCGCCGCTTCCGAACCGGCGACGGCAGCAACCAGTTCGGTCCGTGGCGCACGATCGTCGGCGTGGTCAGCAGCGTTCGTATGTCCGGCCCGTTCAACAACCGCAATGTCGAGGAGAGCGGCTTCTACGTGCCCTTCTACTCGCTCGCCTTCGGTCCCGCGGCCCCCGAGCCCATCGCGAACCAGTTCGCGACCGTGATCGTCAAGCCCCGCGGCGGCCAGAGCGCTGACGCGATCCTGCCCGACCTGCGTCGGGAGGTTCGAAACGTCGATCCGAACCTGCCCCTCTACTTCGCGGCCACGCCGAAGTTCCACCTCGACGGCGCGGTGGCGGTGAATCGGATCGTGGCCACGCTCTTCTCGGCTCTCGGCGTGGTGGCGATCCTCCTCGCCGCGGTCGGAATCTATGGCGTCATGTCCTTCTCGGTCAGCCAGCGGACGGTGGAGTTCGGCGTGCGCATGGCGCTCGGCGCCGCGGCGCCGAAAATCCTCTCGATGGTCCTGCGTCAGGGCGCGCGTCAGATAGCGCTTGGCCTGTCGATCGGCCTCGCCATCGCTCTCGCCATCGCCACGTTCGGCCGCGACGGCATCGCGAGCATGCTGTTCGGAGTGAGCGCGCTCGATCCCGTCACTTACATCGCGGTCTTCGGCCTCGTGACCCTGATCTCGCTGTTCTCGGTGTTCGTGCCGGCGAGGCGGGCCACCCAGGTGCGGCCGATGGTGGCGCTGCGGGCCGAGTAACGGTTTCCAGGGAAAGCCGCGCGGGTCGCGTCTATGATCCGTCCTTGGACCCCTCTCCCTCCCCGCCGCGGGTAATCGGCAAGTTCGAGATCCTCGACCGCCTGGGTCAGGGCGGAATGGGGACGGTCTACAAGGCTCGCGATCCCGGCCTCGACCGACTGGTGGCCCTCAAGACGATTGTCAGCGAGGCCATCGACAGTGAGGAGGCGAAGGAGCGCTTCTTTCGGGAAGCGCGCGCCGCGGCCCGGCTCCAGCACCCGAACATCGTCACCGTCTACGAGCCGGGGGACTGCGAGGGCACGCTTTACATCCCGATGGAACTGCCCGAGGGGCCAGATCTAGCCCGCATCCGCGCCGTATGCCGCCAGTATGGCCGCGGCCACCG
>CAZBTT010000008.1:0-27207 GCA_964494295.1 uncultured Acidobacteriota bacterium | reverse complement strand
TCCTTTCTCCTGCGCAGGGCACGGCGCTCATGGGCGCGCTCCTCGCGAGCGATCGTCCGGAGGCGGGCGCTTTTCGGATCGACTTCGCTCGCGGACCGGCGCTTTCGTCGAGGTCCTTGTTCGAAGAGATCGCTCGCCACTCGCAACGCGCGGAAGGCCCGGCGGCGACCCGGCTCGCCGATCTGCTCCGGGGACGCCCGGAGCAGGATCACCCGGCCCTCGTAAGGCAGTTCGTGGCGCGCGAACTCGGAGCTATCACGGGAGCCTCGCCGGAGACACTCGCCTCGCCGGGCCTGCGATTCGCCGACCTCGGCCTCGATTCGCTCATGGCGATCGAGCTGCGTCACCGCCTGCAGCAGGTGGTGGAGACTCATGTCCAGCTCGCGGCGAACGTCCTGTTCTCTCACCCGACGATTGACGCCCTCGCGGCGCTGCTCATCGAGGGCCTGGGGATGGGGGCCACGTCGGACGCGCCGCGTGCCGCGACCCGAACCGCCGCGGGTCGGGCCAACCTGCACCTCTTCGCGCTACCTTACGCGGGTGGCGGTGCGTCGGCGTACGCGCGCTGGCACGGGCTGCTCCCTCGATGGATTCACTTCGACCCGCTGCAACTGCCGGGCCGCGAGGAGCGTGCGCAAGAGGCGCCGCTGCGGAGTGTTCCCGAAATCTCGCGCCACCTGGCCGACACGATCGCGGCGCGGGCGGATCGGCCGTTCGCGATCTTCGGTCACAGCCTTGGCGCCATTCTGGCCGTGGCGACGGCCCGGGAACTTCGCCGCCGCGGGGCCCCGGCCCCTGTTCATCTGGCGCTCTCTGGCCTTGGGCCCTCTCTCGAACCACTCCGCGCAGCCATCGGGCCGCGCCCTTCCGACCATCCATCGCAGCTCATCCCGAAACTCGAGTCGGCCGGCCTCGTTCTTCCCATCCCCGATCTCGATCAGTCGACGCGCAGCTCCATGGCGCGCGTGCTCGCAGCAGACCTTGGCGCGGCCGTGGACCACGAGTGGGAGGATGAGCCCGCGCTCGAGATCGAGACCTCGGTCTGGGGCGGCGCTGAGGATCGCTGGACGAGCGCGGGCGATCTGGCGGCCTGGAGCGCCTTCGCACGGCCAGCCGCAGCGCCGGAACTCCTCGCCGGCGCCCACTTCTACTGGCGCGAACAGCCGCAGATCCTCGTCTCCCCGCTGGTCGAGAGACTCCAGAAACACGAAAGCGGCGGCCTCCCGGGCGTGAGTTGACCTCCCCGAGGGTTCGCGGGCGGCTCGCTGAAACAGGGTCGTTCGTGGTCTACTGTGGGCTTCGCTCGGGTGTCCTACTCCGTTCCCTGGGTGTGAACCATCCTCTGAGACATCACCCGGCGGCCGCGCGGGCCAAGAGACGTTACGCGCGCCACCCCTTCCATCAGGCTCAGCCACCACAGATTTGACGACGTGACCGAACTCTCACAAATCCGCAACTTTTCGATCATCGCGCACATCGATCACGGAAAGACCACACTCTCCGACCGCCTCATGGAGGCCACCGGCGCGCTCACCGCGCGCGAGATGAGCGCCCAGTTCCTCGACGCGATGGACCTCGAGAAGGAACGCGGCATCACCATCAAGCAGCACTCGGTGCGGCTCAACTACAAGGCGAAGGACGGGAAGGACTACGTCTTGAACCTGATCGACACGCCGGGCCACGTCGACTTCAGCTACGAAGTGAGCCGGTCCCTCGCCGCCTGTCAGGGCGCGCTGCTCGTGGTGGACGCGAGCCAGGGTGTCGAGGCGCAGACCCTAGCGAACGCGCATCTGGCGGTCGAGAACCATCTCGAGATCATCCCGGTCATCAACAAGGTCGACCTGCCTTCGGCCGAGCCGGAGCGCGCGAAGGAACAGATCGAAAGCGTCATCGGCATCGACGCCTCGGGCGCGATCCTGGCCTCGGCCAAGCAGGGTATCGGGATTCCCGAGATCCTCGAGGCCATCGTCGCCCGCATTCCGGCGCCCAAGGGCAACCCCGATGGGCCGCTGCGCTGCCTCGTCTTCGACTCCTGGTTCGATCAGTATCGGGGCGTCGTGATCCTCGTCCACGTGGTCGACGGCGAACTCCGACCCGGGATGAAGATTCGGCTGATGCAGTCCGAGGGAAGTCACGAAGTGGAGGGCCTCGGCGTCTTCACGCCGAAGCCGATGCCGGTCGATTCGCTCAGCGCGGGTGAAGTCGGTTTCGTGGTCGCGGGTGTGAAGCGGGTTTCCGAAACCAAGATCGGCGACACCATGACCGACGACCGCAACCCCGCGAGCGAGCCGCTGCCCGGCTTCAAGGACGTCAAGCCCATGGTGTTCGCGGGCCTGTATCCGATCGAGTCGAACAAGTACGGCGAACTTCGCGAGGCCATGGAGAAGCTCCGGCTGAACGACGCTTCGTTCAACTACGAGCCCGAGACCTCGGCCGCCCTGGGGTTTGGTTTCCGTTGCGGCTTCCTCGGCCTCCTGCACATGGAGATCGTCGAAGAGCGGCTTGAGCGCGAGTTCGGTCTCGAACTGATCGTCACCGCGCCCTCGGTCAAGTACCGGGTCATGAAGACGAATGGCGACATCATCGATGTCGATTCGCCCGCGCGCCTGCCCGATCCGGGTTCGATCGAGGCGATCGAGGAGCCGGTCATCACCGCCACCATCCTGACCGCGCCCGAATACGTGGGCGCCATCCTTCAGCTCTGCCAGGACAAACGCGGCATCCAGAAGAACATGGGCTACATCACGCCCACACGCGTGATGATCACGTACGAGCTGCCCATGGCCGAGGTGCTCCTCGACTTCTATGATCGGCTGAAGTCGGCCTCCAAAGGCTATGCCTCACTCGATTACCAGATCACCGGCTGGTGGGTGTCGCCGCTGGTGAAGCTCGATGTGCTGGTGAACGAAGAGCCGGTGGATGCGCTTTCGATCATCTGCCACAAGGACATGTCGTACCAGCGCGGAAAGACCCTGGTGTCCAAGATGCGCGGTCTCATTCCGCGCCAAATGTTCGACGTCGCCATTCAGGCCGCGATTGGTTCACGCATCATCGCCCGCGAGAGCGTCAAGGCGCTGCGGAAGAACGTCATCGCGAAGTGCTACGGCGGCGACATCAGCCGAAAGCGCAAGCTGCTCGACAAGCAGAAGGAAGGCAAGAAGCGGATGAAGAAGGTCGGCAGCGTCGACATTCCGCAGGAAGCCTTCCTCGCGGTCCTCAAAGTCGACGAATAAACCTCGCTACTTCTTCTTCACCGTCGGCTTCACCGAGGGCCGCGTAATCGCAGGCGGTGGGAAGGGCGAATCGTTCCAGACGTCGATCACGCATTTCCACGGTCCGCCCCCGTTGCGACGCCACACCGCGAGGTACCGACCCTGCGCGCGCGTGACCTTTCCCTTGGGGTCCGCGAACGTGATCTCGTTGCTTCCCATGGTGTAGCCGAGGTCTCCCGAGGCCGCCACCACGGCCTGCGCGGGTTTCCAGCTGATGGAGAAGAACGGCGTCTTGAGACTTGTGCTCACGTACTTGCGAATCGCGGCTTTGCCCGAGACCGCGGCCACCCCCGGCGGGTAGACGACCGCATCGTCCGACCAGTAGGACAGAATCTTCTCGATGTCCTTGCCCGCCGAGGCGACCCTGGCCCATTCGAGGTCGGTCTGCAGCAGGGCCGCGCGAGCGGGGTCCGCTTTGGCGGGGGACTGCGCTGAAGCGAGGGTCGGCAGCAGGAAGAGAGCGAAGAGTGTCGATCGGGTCAAGGTGTGCCTCCGGGGGCGCGGTTGACCGAGATTGGCGCGTTTCGCGCCTTCGCGTCAAGTGCGGCGCGCGCGATGCCCCGCAGCATGCCGCCGAAAACGAGTTGGTGAAGGGGATAGAGCGCGTACCAGTACGCGCGTCCGAAGAAGCCGAGAGGATCGAACATCGCGGTCTGGCGGATGGTCGCGGTTTCGCCTTCGGTGGTTACCTCGAACTCCAGCCACGCGCGCCCCGGAACCTTCATCTCGGCGGCGAGCCGCAGCAGATGGTGGCGCTCCAGCGCTTCCACCCGCCAGAAGTCCACGGTGTCGCCGACCCGGAGATCGGTGGGTGATCGCCGTCCTCGACGCATTCCGACGCCGCCGGCGAGCATGTCGAGGAAGCCGCGCACCCGCCACAGCCAGTTCCATGCGTACCAGCCGGTGAACCCGCCGATCCTCTGGATCGGCTGGAAAGCGTCGGCCGCGGCAGCGTCGATCGTGATGGTCCTCGAGTCAATCAACCGCGTGCCGAAGGACACGCCTCCCCACGAGGGCAGGTGGCCCGAAGACGAAAGCGCGTCGGACCACCTCGTGGCCTGAAAGTCGCTCTCTTCGTGGGCGAGGGCGCGGCGCAACGCCTCGTCCACCCCGATCGGGCGGATCGCGAAGGCATCGAGGGCTCGGCGGTCCCGAACCACGGTGGAGTGGACGATGCTCTCGATCAGGGTGCGTCCGATCCGGGCGTACAGCGGCGTGATCAGACCCAGCCAGAGGCTCGAGATGAAGGGCGTCAGCACGGGGACGGGAATCATGATCAGCCGCACCCCCCGCAGGCGCGCATAGGCGCGCATGATGTCGGCATAGGACATCTGGTCGGCTCCGCCGATCTCGTACACGCGGTATTGCGACGTCTCCAGTTCGAGGGCGGCCACGAGGTAGGCCAGCACATCGTCGATCGCGATGGGCTGGGCGTTCACCTTCACCCAGCGCGGCGTGATCATGATGGGCAGGCGCTCCACCAGCGCGCGGATCATTTCGAAGGACACGCTCCCGTGGCCGATGATGATGGAGGCGCGGAACTCGAGCACCGGCACTGTCGACCTTCGCAGGATCTGTCCCACTTCCTGCCGGCTGCGCAGGTGGGGCGAAAGGTCTTCCTCCTCGCGTCCCAGGCCGCCCAGATAGATGATCCGCTCGACGCCGGCGACCTTGGCAGCGTGGCCGAAGTTGAGGGCGGCGCGCCGATCCTGCTCCTCGAAAAGCTGGCCGGCGCCCATGGAGTGGACGAGGTAGTAGGCGACGTTGACCCCCTGAAGAGCGCGGTCGAGGCTGGCCCGGTCGAGTGCGTCGCCCTCGACAACCTCCGTGTGTGGTCCAACCCTCGGAGTGAGCATCTCGGGCCGCCGAGCCAGGCAGCGCAGCCGATGACCCCCGGCCTCCAAGGCCTTGGCCAGTCGCCCCCCCACGTAGCCGGTGGCGCCGGTGAGAAGGATGAGCGGTGTTTCGATGACGACTCCTGTCCGGCGGCTTTCCACCCGCGCCCGGGCGAGACTCAAGCCCGCTGCCAGTGTAATCCTCTGCTCCTTCGGAGCCTAGGAGTCTGCGTGGCGCTCCATCCTGGGTGTCGAAGGGACTATGGCATCAGGATTCTCGAGAGGAGTTCTTCGCTCCCCGGCTTCTCACGGAAAAAGAGTGTCGGCTCGAACAGCTCGAGTTCGAGCAGCATCGGCCTTCCCTCATCGTCGCGCGCGATGTCGACCCGGGCGTATGGAATCTCCGAAACGCCGGCCGCCGCCAGCACGACCCCCGCCATGTCGACGGCATCCTTTCCCGGATCCGCGGGCCGACCTTCGGGGCCCACGTGCCGTCCGCCCTGGAAGGCCGAGTTCTTCCGAACCGCGTGAGAGTAAGCACCCCCGAAGAACATGAGGCTGTGTTCGCCACCCTGTTCGACATCCTTCACGAACGGCTGGATCATGATCTCGCGCTCGGCGCGGTGCCGATCGAGGTAAGCCTGCCCCTCTGGATACCGATCCGGTTCGATCCGGATCGTCTCCCACGAGTCGGCGGAAATCGCGGGCTTGAGGACGACCGTCCCCCAGCCGTGTTCGCTGCAGACCTTCTCGAGGCTCGCGGGCTCGCCAATGCTCATGAAGGCCGTGGGAACCACGTGGATGCGCTTGTCCGTCAGCTCGGTCAGATATCTCTTGTTCAGATTCCACCTGATGATCCCCGGCGGATTCACCACGCGCGTCTGCGCCTCAATGCGCTCCAGCCAGTCGCGGAACTCGTCGATCCGGTGGTGGTAGTCCCAGGTTGACCGGATGAGCGCGATGTCGAGCTTGTTCCACGCGAAATCCGGGTCATCCCAGGATGCGGAGAGAACCAGGGCCCCTCGCCGGGCGAGGGCCACGGCGAGGGGACGGTCATCGTCCTCGATCTCTGGGTGTCTCGGGTGCGTGACGAACGCGATCTTCATAGCCGCGGGAGCTTACGCGCCCCCGCGCGGCCGGGCCGGGCGGATCAGGCCTGATCGTAGGCCTGTTTCAGCCAGCCGATCAGCTCTTTGTCGACTCCCTTGATCGAGTCGAGACGAACACGGTGGCTCACCATCGAACTGAAGCTCCCAGAGGCCTCGAGACGGCCTGCCGGCGCCACGCCTTTGAGATTGATGCCGACATCCATTCGGGTGGCGGTGGAAGGTTGAACGAGAGCGAACTGCTTGTTCCGCCTCAGACTCACATTCGCTTTCTTGGGGGCCACCTCGACGTCGCCGCCGAACTTCTGAACCGCGCTCAGGATCGCGTCGTAGATCGGCCGGAGAGCGGCCTTGGCGCCCGCGTATTGCTCCGCGACGGGATCGTCGCCGCGTGTGAACGTGCCGCCGCCCGCGACCGAATGGGCCACGAGATTCGCGTAGCCATGTCCCATCCCGTGCTTCGACTTGAGGAATGAAACCATTTCGCCGTGCTTCCCGAGCTTCTCAGCCTGCACCAGCTTGACCCAGGCTTCCATGGGTTTGCCGGTCTTGGCTTCGAGATTCGCGATCATCGTCGCGGTGGCGTCTTCGACTTTGCCCATGGCTACTTCTCCCTGGTGAGGGCGAAGAAGTGATTCGCGCCCTTCGATTTTCCGCCCGCGAAGAAGGTCCAGCTCGCTTCCATGCGGCCGTCCGACAGGAACCGGATCTCCCCGTCGTGGATGTAGGAGCCCGTCTTCGGGTCGAAATTGGTGCCGCCGTCGAAATCGAAGACGAGTTTCGAAGGCGAAGACGAAGTCTTCGAGAGTCGCATGTGCGGCTGGGTCCCGCCCGAGCAGTAGTGGGTCATGACGAGTTCGCTTCCGTCGAGGTGGTACATGGAGCGCATCTCGTGCGGCTCGCCCGGGAAGAGCACCTCCATCACGACGCTGCCTCCGGAGATGACCTCGTAGGTGATTTTGCCTTTGGGTCCGTTGACGGCGCCGATGGGCCCGGACCACGCTCCGGCCAGCCCTTTCAGTTTTTCAAAGGCCGCTCTTCCGTCGATGGTGGAGGTGGCGGGGGCCTGGGCGGAGGCGCCCGGCGACATGACCACGGCGGAGAGGAGGCACAGGAGGAGCGAGCGGCGATTCATCTGGATTCTTTCCTTTCGAGGTTCTTTCGGGTCTACTTCTTGTCGTTCAGTTCGGGGATGTTCTGGCGCAGTGTGTCTTTTGGGGCCATGAACATGAAGGCCGACATCATGCCGAGCATGAGCCGGGTCTTCATCGGCACGTTCCCGGTCTCCACCACGGCCTTGATGTTGTTGAGAATGTCCACCCAGCTCGTGCGGACGGAGTCGGCGGTCTTCTGCTGATCGACGAACTTCGAATGGGTGACCGTGACCCGGGTGACGCCGGCTTTTTCCTCGAGACTCCACTCCACCAGCGTCGGGGTCTCGGGCAGGTTCGTGAATCGGAAAGTGTGGACGAAGCGCTTCGGCGGCACGAACTCATGCACCTCGCCCAGAATGAAGACGCGCTTTCCGTCTTCACTGCGATAGAGCATCCGCGAGCCCGGCTTGAAATCGGTCTCGAGCACGGTGCCGAACATCGGCTTCTGGATCTGCTTGAGTTTCGTGATCTCCGCCCACACGTCCTCGACCGGCGCTTTGATCTCGACGACGTGGACCTGACGTTCTTCCATGTTGCTCTCCCCTTCAGGCGCGCTTCAGGCGCCGGGTTTCATTTTTCGCGGGCTTGTCGGCCGTTGCCTTGGATTCAACGGTTCGTTTGAGGCCGACCAGGGCCGCGGCCCAGTCGCCCTGATATTTCCCCACCCAGCGCTCGTAGATGTGCTGGATGGGAACGGGGTTCAGATGGTTTATGCGCCGGCGGCCGTCGACCTCCACGGTGACGAGATCGGCTTCGCGCAGGAGATTGAGGTGCTGCATCACGAGAAATCGGTTCTCGCCGAGGGCATCGGCAAGATCGCCGGTGGTGCAGGGCTTGTCGCGCAGAACGTCCAGGATCCGGCGGCGATGGGGATTGGCGAGCGCGCGCCAGACGTGATCGAGATCTTCATGTGACATATCTAATACGTAAAGACTATGTCACAAAACGAACCGCGTCAAGAGATTTTTTCGACCCATGGGGCAAACGACGACCGTGCTAGGTTTCCCGGGATCTTCCGACCTTCTACTCTGCGACTGAACCCGAGGATTTCCGACCATGCGCGCCTTTCGCCCTTTCTCCACTCTCCTCCTCTTCGCCCTCGCCGGCGCGGCCACGGCCCAGCCGGGGCGGGGAAACCCGCCCGGACAAGGACCGGCCCCGACCCCAACGGCGGACATCCGGGCCGCGGATGCGCGAGCGCCCTTGCCCGCGGTCGACAACTACAAGCAGACCCAGCACACCAGCCGGGTGGGAGGATCACCGGTCGCCTATACCGCGACCGCGGGCACGCTTGCCCTCACGAGCGCAACCGGCAAACTCCGCGCCAACGTCTTCTTCGTCGCTTATACGAAGGATGGAGTGCCCGCCGGCTCGCGGCCGATCGCCTTCGTCTTCAATGGCGGCCCAGGGTCCGCCTCCGTGTGGCTCCACATGGGCCTTGTCGGCCCCAAGCGGGTCCAGATGGGCGAGGATGGCTTTCAGCCCGCGCCGCCTTATTCCCTCGTCGATAACGACGACAGCCTCCTCGACGTGGCCGATGTGGTCGCGATCGACGCCATCTCCACCGGCTACTCGCGAATGGCCGAGGGCGAAGACGGCAAGAACTTCCACGGCGTGCGTCAGGATATCGAGGCGTTCTCCGATTTCATTCGCCTCTACCTCACCCGTTTCAACCGCTGGACTTCGCCCAAATACCTCCTGGGCGAGAGCTATGGAACAGTTCGTTCCGCCGGCCTCTCCGCCGACTTGCAGTCCCGTCACGGCATCGAGCTGAACGGGATCATCCTGGTGTCTTCGGTCATCGACTTTTCAACCCTGAGCGAAGCGCCGGGGAACGACATCAACTACGCGAGCTTCTTCCCGACCCTGACCGCGACCGCCTGGTACCACAAACGGCTCCCCGCCGATCTTCAGGCCATGGACATCGCGAAGGTGTCCGAGGAGTCGCGGAGGTTTGTCTGGGGTGAATACATGACCGCCCTCCTCAAGGGCAGCCGGCTGAGCATGGCCGAGCGCAAGGACATGGCGGCCAAGGTGGCGCGTCTTTCCGGTCTTTCCGCGGAGTTCGTGGAGCAGGCCAATCTCCGGATCAGCCCCGGGCGGTACCGCAAGGAATTGCTGCGCGACAAGCGCCTCACCGTTGGCCGCCTGGACAGCCGCTATACCGCTCTCGACCGGGACGCCGCCGGAGAAACCTCCGAGTTCGATCCCTCGAACACCGCGCTCCAGGGAGCGTACACCGCGATCTTCTCGGACTATGTGCGCAATCAGCTCAAGTGGGAGAGCGACCTTCCCTACTACACATCCGGGAATGTCCGGCCCTGGGAATACGAGCAGGGCCGCTATCTCAATCTCACCGACAACCTGCGCTCCGCGATGGCGCGCAACCCCTTTCTCCATGTCTTCGTCGCGAACGGCTACTACGATATGGCCACGCCCTTCGCCGGCACCGAGTACACCTTCGACCACCTGGCTTTCGAAAAGACCTACGCGGACCGCATCAGCATGGGCTACTACGAGGGCGGCCACATGATGTACTCCAGGCCGAACATGCTGAAGGCCCTGAAGAACGACATGGCGCAGTTCATCAAGCGAACTCAGGCCACAAAGTAACGCGACCGTCCGGCCCCGCCCGGCTCCGTCTCAAAGGCGAACACGCCGGCGCCGTTCCAGGCCATAAGTTCCATTCCGGGAGTCGCCGCCGGTGGGTACGAGGATTGCTTTCGAGGAGGTATGGACACCCTCCGGCAGGATCTGATCTACGCGCTTCGACGCCTCGCCATGGCGCCCGCGTTTACCTTCGTGGCCATCGCAACTCTCGCCCTGGGTATCGGAGCGAACAGCGCGATCTTCAGCATCGTCCACGCCGTCCTGCTGAAGCCCCTTCCTTTCTCCGAGCCCGACCGTCTGGTGCAGCTTTACCAGGTCTACGAAGGCCGCAACGTACCGTATTTCTCGCCGATGAACTTCCTGGATACCCAGAGCGCCGCGCGCAGCTTCGATTCGGTCACCGCGGTCGACTCCGGCAGCGTCACCCTGACGGGGAGGGGGGCTCCGGCTGTGCTCCCGGCGGCGGAAGTGAGCGCATCTTTCTTCAAGGTGTTTCGATCCACCCCCATTCTTGGCCGCGCGATCGTCGAAGACGAGAACGAGCCAGCCAAGGCCAACGTCGCGGTTCTGGGCCATGGATTGTGGCAAACGCGCTTCGGTGCTGATCCCGCGATTGTCGGCCAGAAGATAACTCTGGACAGCCGGCTCTTCACGGTGATCGGAATCGCGGCGCCCGGTTTCGCCTTTCCAGAAGGCGTCGAACTCTGGACACCACTCGCGTATGACGAGACCTTCAAGACGAAGAGCCGAGGCGCCTGGTACATCCGGGTCTTTGGCCGCCTGAGCAACGACGCGAAACTCGAGGCCGCCGCGGAAGAGGCCAGGACCATTGCCGCGCGCCTCGCCGCCTCCTATCCGGACTCGAACGAGGGTCTGGGGGGCACGGTTCGTTCGCTCCAGGACTCCCTCATCGGCAACTCCCGGCCCGCTCTCTACCTGCTCCTCGGGTCGGTCGGTCTGGTCCTGCTGATCGCCTGCGTCAACGTTGCCAACCTGCTGCTCGCCCGCGCGGCCGCGCGCGAATCGGAGTTCGCGGTGCGGCTTGCGCTCGGGGCCGGCCGCGGCCGGATCTTCCGACAACTGATGACAGAGAGCCTGGTCTTGAGCACTCTCGGAGGTGTCGCGGGAGTGATGCTGGCGTCGATGTCGCTCGACAGCCTGATCGCCCTGCAGCCAACCGGAGTGGCCCGACTGGCCGAGGCGAACGTCGACCGCACCGTCATGCTCTTCGCGGCCCTTGTCTCGATCTCCACGGGATTGCTCTGCGGGACACTCCCCGCGATGTCGGCGCGCCGTACCCCCGCCCAGGCCCTTCGCGAAGGCGGCCGGGGACTCCTCGCCGGCCGCGGCAGCCGGGTTCGCGGCGGCCTTGTGATTGGGCAAATGGCGTTGGCGATGATGCTGCTCGCCGGCGCCGGGCTTCTGCTCCGCAGCTTTGCCCAGCTCCAGCAGGTGAAGCCGGGCTTCGAAGTCGAGAACGCGCTGACCTTTCGAATCGCGCTGCCGGCTCAGGCGTACAAGGACGAGTCACTTCGCGTGGCATTCTTCGACCGCCTTCTCGAACGACTGAACGGTCTGCCCGGCGCAACCGCCGCCGCCGCCATCGTGGGTCTTCCTCTGAACGGGACCCAGATCAACATCTCCTTCGAAGTGGCGAACCGCCCGCCTCTTCCCCCCGCCCAACAGCCTTCGATGGAGATGCGACCGGCGACGCCTGGATATCTCAAGGCCATGGGCATTCCCGTGATCCGCGGGCGGGGGATCGAGGTTGGGGATACCGCACGCTCGACTCCGGTGGTGGTGCTCACCGAATCCGCGGTTCGCAGGTACTTTCCGGGCGAAGATCCCATCGGCCAGAGGATCACCCTGGGCTGGCGCCGCCCTGATGGCATGCCCAAGGCGGGTGGCGAAGTTGTAGGGGTGGTGGCCGACGTGAAGTCCTTCGGCCTCGCGAAGGATGTCGTCCCGGAGATCTACGTTCCGTATGCCCAACTCCCGGTGAGCAGCATGGATGTGCTGTTGCGGACAAGTGTCCCTCCCCTCTCGCTCGGGACCGCCGTCGAGTCGGCGGTGCGCGAGCTGGATCCCGAGCTTCCAGTCGCGCGTCTGCGGACGCTTGAGGACGTTGTGGCTCGCTCCATCTCGCAGCCGCGCTTCTACATGCTTCTCCTGGGCCTCTTCGCGTCCATGGCCGTCCTCCTCGCGGCCCTCGGCATCTTCGGCGTGATGTCCTACGCGGTGACGCAGCGGTCGCGCGAGATCGGCATCCGCATGGCGCTTGGGGCTCAGCCCGCGAACGTGATGCGGATGGTAATGAAGAACGCGGGAACGTTGATCGTCGCCGGGATCATGACCGGCCTCGCGGGCGCTGTAGCTCTGTCGCGCTTTCTGAGCGGCCTGCTTTTCAACCTGAGTCCCACGGACCCGTCCACGCTGGGCGCCGTGGCCCTCACCCTCATCGCCGTGGCCCTGCTCGCCAGTTACCTTCCCGCGCGCCAGGCCACTCGCGTCGATCCGCTGCTGGCTCTGCGGAACGAATAGCAGCGAACCCTCCGCTATTCTCACGGCGTCCAAGGAGACCTGTGATGAGAAAGACTGTTCGCGCCGTCTTGTGTCTGGCGTTTCTGGCCGGCTTCGTCCCGACCGGCCGGGCCGCCGACGTCCCGACCCCCGAATCCGTCATCGGCTTCAAGGTGGGCTCCGACCGGAAGCTCGCGGACTGGAATCAGATCGTCGACTACTTCCGCAAGCTCGACGCCGCCTCCGCGCGCGTGAAGCTCGACGGCGAGAGCAAGACGACGCTCGGCCGGCCCTTCCTCGCCGTCGTCATCACGTCAGAAGCGAACATGGGGAATCTCGAGGCGATCCGTCAGGTGAACCTGCGGCTCGCCGATCCGCGCGGGCTTTCAGACGATGAAGCGAAGAAGCTGATCGCCACCGGCAAGACGATCATCGCGCACAACCACGGCATTCACGCGACCGAAGTCGCCGCCCCCCAGACATCCATGGAACTGGCGTACCTCCTGGCCACGAGTGACGACCCGCGCATCCTCGAGATCCTGGACAAAGCCGTGATCGTGATGCTCCCTGGTCACAACCCCGACGGCACTCAGATGGTGGTGGACTGGTACAGGAAGAGTCTTGGAACGGCGTGGGAGGGTGAGGAAGTCCCTTTCCTGTATCACCACTACAACGGCCACGACAACAATCGCGACTGGTACATGTTCAGCCAGGCCGAGAGCCAGGCCACCGCCACTCTTCTGTATGACCGCTGGAAACCGCAGATCGTCCACGACCTCCACCAGATGGGCAGCACCGCGGCCCGAATCTTCGCCCCGCCCTACGTCGACCCGTGGGAGCCGAGCGTCGATCCCTCACTTATCGCCGCCACCAACACGATAGGCACTTTCATCGCTGCCCGCCTCACCGCGGAAGGCAAGCGGGGCGTGGTCGTAAACGCGATGTACGACGGCTTCTCCCCGGCCCGGCAGTACCCGGTCAATCACGGCGGTGTCCGGATACTCACGGAGTGCGCGTCTGCGAAGATGGCGACGCCGCTCGAGATGAAGTTCGAACAGCTCGGCATCGGCATTGGTTACGACGCCAAGAAACAGAGCTGGAACTTCCCGGCTCCGTGGATGGGCGGAACGTGGCGTCTGCGCGACATCGTCGACTACCAGATTTCGGCCTCGCTGGCCCTGCTCGAGCACGGCGCCCGCAACCATGACTACTGGCTGTCGAACTTCGTAGCCGTGAATCGTCGGGCCATCGCGCGCAACGAACCTTTCGCGGTGGTCGTCAGCGCCGATCAGAAGGATCCCGTCACCGCGGCGAAGCTTCTCGAGGTCATGAAATGGAATGCGGTCGAGATTCAGCGCGCGAGGGCGCCGTTCACCGCGGAGGGTAAGTCGTATCCGGCGGGCTCGTTCGTCATCTCGATGCAGCAGCCGTCGTCGGGAATCGTGAAGTCGCTGCTCGAGCGCCAGAAGTATCCGGACCTGCGCCAGTACCCGGGAGGCCCGCCGCAGCGCCCTTACGACGTTACCGCTCACACTCTTCCCCTCCTGTTGAACGTCGAGGCCGATCACGTGAAGTTATCCTTCATCGCCGATCTGGAGCGTGTCTCCGACATCAGCACAGCGAAGGGATCCGTCACCGGCCAGGGGACTCACTTTGCTTTCGGGCATCGCAACAGCGACCTCATGGCCGCTTATCGGTTGATGAAGGCAGGGGTGACGGTGAGCTGGGCGACGGAAGCGTTCACGTCCGCCGGCAAGTCCTACCCGGCCGGGACCCTGCTGGTGCCCGCGTCGGCGCGGGCGAAGGCTGGACCCGTGTTCGAGTCGCATGGCGTCAAGGCAGAGGGCGTACGCTTCAAGCCGGCGCCGGCCCTGCTCGCGCTCAAGACCCCGCGCGTGGGCCTGTACCAGAGCTACGTGGCTTCGATGGACGAGGGCTGGACGCGGTACATCTTCGACAAGAGCCTCGGCCTCGACTACGTGACATTGCACGATGCCGTCGTGCGCGGCGGAGACCTGCGGGCGAAGTTCGACGCGATCATCCTGCCCGACTCCACCGCCCGTCAGATGATCGAGGGTCACCCGAAGGGCAGGATGGCTGATGAGTTCGCAGGCGGGCTCGGCGCCGAAGGTGTCGCGGCCCTCAAGGACTTCGCCGAAGCCGGCGGGACGCTCGTCGCCTTCAACAACGCGACAGAACTCCTCACCCAGATGGGCGCCCCGGTAAAGAACGTGCTCGCGGGCCTCGGTTCGAGGCGGGGCGGGGGAGGCAATCGCGGTCCGGAGTCCGCGCAGTTCTACTGCCCGGGCGCGATTCTCGACGCGAAGGTCGACCAGACACATCCTCTCGCCGCGGGTCTCGATGCGCGCTCGATGGTCTGGTTTGAGTTCTCGCCGGCGTTCGAGGTGACGGGGGGGCGCAGCGTCCTCACCTACGACTCCGACAACGCGCTCCTTTCCGGATGGCTGCTCGGCGGGCAGATGCTGAACGGGAAGTCGGCCCTCGTCGAGGCGCCCATGGGGCAGGGCAAGGTAGTCCTGTTCGGCTTCCGGCCGCAGTACCGCGCCCAGTCGTGGGCCACGTACATACCGATGATGAACGCACTCTTCCTGTCATCGGCCACGCCCGTTACGACGCGAAAGTAGGCAAGCGGCTCTCAGTCTCGGGAACAAAATTCACGCCGGGTGCGTTCCTCTCCCTAAGATGATTAGGGGAAAGAAATGAGCACAGCGCAGATCCTGCCGGGAACACTGGAACTCCTGATCCTGAGGGCCGTTTCGCTGGGCTCACTCCACGGCTATGGCGTCTTGCGGAGGATCGAGCAACTCTCTTCCGGTGCGCTCCTTATAGAGGAGGGCGCGCTCTATCCGGCGCTTTGGCGTTTGGAGCGCCAGAAGCTCGTGAAGGCCGAATGGGGAGTCTCCGACAACAACCGGAAAGCGAAGTTCTACTCGATCACGAATGAAGGAAAGGCGCGTCTGGGTGAGCAGGTGGAAGCCTGGGATCGTCTGGTCGGCGCCATGGGTCTGGTTCTCGGGAAGAAGGTGGCGGTATGAGGGCGACTCTCGAACGACTTGTCGACTGGGCGCGGCGGGTGACCGGGCGCGAGGGTTTTGAAGACGCGATGTCCGACGAAATCCAGGCCCACATCGAAATGCAGGCCGACGAGCTCGAACGCCAAGGCATGTCCCGGGCTGAAGCGCTGCGGAAAGCGCGCCTCGCCTTCGGCGCGGTGGAGCGATATCGACAGGAGGGGCGCGATGGAAGCGTGTATCGCTTCTTCGATGAACTTCACGCCGACCTGCGCGACGCCTTCCGCGGTCTCAAGCGCGACCGCAGTTTCTCGGTGGTCGCCGTATCGTTAATAGCGTCCGTCCTTGCCGCGAACATGGTTCTCTTCGCCTTCCTCGACGCGTACTTCCTTCGGCCTCTCCCGATCGAAGGGGCCAGTCGACATGTCGAACTTTTCGCGCGCGACGGCGAGGGCCGGCGGCGAGGCGCGTGGCCGCTCAAAGACGCGCTATCCCTGATCGCGCCCGACAATCCCGTGCTCGAGAAGGGCTACGGCTTCGCCGTTCGGCGGACCGTTGTCCGCGGGCGGGAGCCACAGCGCGCGTACGTCGAAGTCGTGACGCCTTCGTATTTCGACCTCGTGAAACCGAGGCTCGCGATGGGCCGGGCGTTGTCGGCGGCATCCACCCTGCCCGCCGAACAAGCCATCATGCTGAGCCACACCGGGTGGGAGCGGCTCACCGGCTCTGATCCAGGCATCCTCGGCAAGTCTCTGCTGGTGGATGGCGTTTCGCTGACCGTGGTGGGGGTCCTCGAGGAAGGGACGGGCGGACTCGAGCCGGTGACGCCTGAATTCTGGATTCTGGCCGGCGCGGCCGACGCGGCCTCGAACACTCCAACCAGCTACACGATCGCCGGTCTCCTCCGAGACGGCGTCTCTCCCGAGCAGGCCGCGGCCGGCCTGACGCCCATCCTGCGGGGCTTGAGTCCGGACTCCGGCCTTTCGCCTTTAACCGTCGAGGCCCGGATCGAATCACGCCCGACCCTGCTGCGCGAGAGCAAGGACCTCGAGCCTCTCGCCGTGTCGCTCCTCTTCCTTTTTGGCCTCGTGACCGTGGTGGCGGCCGCGAACCTCACGAGTCTCCACCTCGCCCGGGCGACGGCCAGGCGTCATGATCTTTCGATCAGGGCCGCACTCGGCGCTTCTCGTGAACGACTCGTCCGGCACCTGATCACCGAGGGTCTCGTGGTGTCCCTCGTCGCGGCCGGTGTCGCGTGGGGCCTTTCCGTGGCGAGCGTCGCCGCGGTTCAGGGCATCGTCTTCAGGATCGTGAGCGATGCGGGAATGAGCATGTTGCCGGTGGAGGTGGACGCGCGCATTGTCGCCGCGGCCCTCGCCCTCGCGTTCCTGATCGGTGTCGGATGCGCTCTGGTGCCGGCGTTACAGACCACCCGCATGAATCGAAGCATCGTCTTGAAACGCGACGGCCTGTTCCTGGGCGGGATGATGAGCGCTGGCCGTCTGCGCGGTGCTCTGGTGGTGCTCCAGGTGGCGTTGAGTCTGCCGCTGCTGGTGAGTGCGGGCGTCCTCGTCCGCAGTGCCGAGAAGGCGACTCGGGCGGACGTCGGCTACCGCCTTGATGGGTTGATCGATCTGCGGGCAGAGCCGCCTTCCACGCGCCTGGTCGATCGGCTGCGGACCCATCCGGGGGTGGCTTCGATCTCGGCGGTCGGGCAGACTCCGTTGGCCGGCGACATCTCGAGGGTGTCCGCTCGCTTCGGCGGGAGCGAGGAAATCCTCGGCAGCAACGCGGTCGATGAACACTTCTTCCAGACGCTGGGAATCGAAGTGCGGCAGGGGCGGAACTTCCTTCCCCACGAGACGGCCAGCCGGGCTCCGGTCGTCGTGATCAGTGAGGCGACGGCCAAGCGGCTGTGGCCCGGGCAGAATCCGGTGGGCCGCGTGTTGGACCTCGGGGACGGAAAGACCCCCGAGAGTTATCGCTCCCATGAGGTAGTGGGCGTCGCGGGTGATGTGGTGAGCACCTTCTTCTTCCGCGGCAAGGACACAAGTGCGGTCTACCGCCCGGCGAGCCTCGAGAGCGGCGCTGCGCTCGAACTCCTGATGCGTCTCGACGACGACGACGCCGAGTCTCTCGGGGCCCTCAAGACCACGTGCCAGGAAATCGCCTCTTTTTGCGATCCCTACACCTTCGAAAGGATGCTCGGCATGCAGCGCGTTCCGTTCGTAGTCGCGAGCCTGATCGCTTCGAGCCTTGGCGTCCTGGCGCTTGGCCTCGCCTGTCTCGGACTTCACGGCCTCGTTCGTTTCGCGGCGGTACAGCGCGCCCGTGAATTCGGCGTGCGCCTTGCGCTTGGATCGACCCGTCGCCAGATCCTGCGGAGCGTCCTCGCCGAGTCTTTGCGTCGGGTGAGTCTTGGAATCGTAGTGGGGCTGCCTGGGTGCCTCGCTCTCTCCGCCTTCGTTGCGTCGCGGATCCGGCACCGGGTTCTCGAGACCTTCGATCCCACTTCCTATTTACTTGTGCCGGCGATGCTTCTTGCCTCGGCCCTGCTCGCGAGCCTGATGCCGGCGCTGCGCGCCGCGGCCACCGACCCGATCAAGGCCTTGCGGGAGGAGTGACCGTCGCCACCGCCCTCAATACGAGGGCCGCCTTCTTCTCGTCGACCTTGTAGTCATCGCCGTTACGAAGTTTCAGCCGATGGGGCAGACCGATCGGCGAGACACCGGTGAGGCCGCTCAGAATGGTCGCGGCGGCCGCGTAGGTCCCGAGGCGCGATGGATGGAGGTTATCCGGGCTGTAGAGGCTGAGACCGGAATCGAGTTGCCACGCAGCAAGCCAGACCTGGCCGGCGCGCAGGAGCACGCCCTTTGCATCCTCGTTCGCGAGGCGATAAGACTCGATCACCTGGGGGAAGAAGCCACGGCGGGACCGATCTGGCCAGACCATGCAGAGCGCGGGAGTGGCGCCTGCGGTTCGTATCTCCTCGGCGAAGCGTTTCGTCCACTCGCGCAGATTCGCGCGGCCCTCAGGCAAAGACGAGGGCCCCTGTTGGAGCACCACCCACCTGAAGCCGCCCGTGCGAATCAGCTCGCGAATCCGGTCACCCCAATGGTCCGCGAGGGATGCGTCCGCACGCGTCACCATTTGGGAGGAGACCGAAAGGCCCTTCGCGGCGGCCATCGCCTCGACGAGCAGGGGGAGGTCGTTCCAATAGGTAAGACTGTTGCCGATGAAGAGCACACGTGAGGGAGGCTCTGCGGTGGCGCGTCCCGCGAGGAGCAGCGCGAATCCAAGGGCGGCGGCGCCGACTCGTCCGTGCCTTCGAAGTGAGGAAAACATGCCCGATGTTACGCACCGAATAACATCCCCGGGCCCCTATGAACGTTGAATCCGATTCGCCTCCGCCCTTCCGCGTCCTGTTCGTGTGTTCTGGAAACATCTGCCGCTCGCCGCTCGCGGAGGCGATGTTCAAGGCCTTCGCTCGTGAAGCCGGCCTCGCCTCGCGTTTTGTCGTGGACTCGGCGGGCACGCATGGTCTTCATGAGGGCGACGAAGCAGATCCCCGAACGCGTCGCGTCGGCCGCAAGCACGGCCTCGACGTCGACTCGATCTCCCGTCCCGTGACCGACGCCGATTTCGACAAGTTCGATCTCATCATCGCGATGGACCGCGGCCACCGCCGCGAGCTTGTGAGCCGGGCAGGTTCGGGTCGCCGTGCCGCGATCAAACTCATGCGAGAGTTCGATCCGAGCACCCGCGACCAGGACGTGCCGGATCCCTACTACGGTGGCGAAGCGGGCTTCGACGAGATGTACTCGATCCTCGAGCCGGCCTGCCGCGGCCTCCTTCAGTCGCTGCGGAGCTGATGCGCTTCCTCGAGACGGCCCTTGCGCGGTCTCTGGGTCGGGCGCGCGTGCGGATCGAAAGTCACTCGAACCTCTCGGGCGGCAGCACGCGCGAGGCGCGAAAACTCGTTACATCGGAAGGCGAGTTCTTCGCGAAGTGGTCGGACGAAGGCCCGGAAGACATCTTCCTCTGCGAGGCCCATGGCCTGGATGCCCTTCGAGCGGTGAATGGACCGATCACGATCCCCCGGGTGATCGCCGCTTCGAAGCGCGATGCCGAAACGCCGGGCTATCTGATTCTCGAGTACCTTCCTCCGATCCGCGGGGGAGGGGCTCATGACGATGACGAGAACCTGGGCCGAGGTCTCGCCACCATTCACCGCGCGACGAGCTCCGCCTTCGGCTTCGATGCGCCGTCTTATTGCGGTCCCACCCCTCAGGACAATCGCGAGAGCGCCAGGTGGATCGAGTTCTACCGCGAACGCCGCCTTCGGCCTTTGGTGGAAGCGCTTCAGCTGCGCGGTCGCATCTCCGGCGCGGATCGACGCGTGTTCGACCGGCTCATGGCGCGACTCGAGGATCTGCTGCCGCCGCACGCAACGCCCTCGTTGATCCATGGAGATCTTTGGGCCGGGAATGTGCTTTCGGCCGTGCGCGGCCCGGCGCTCGTCGATCCGGCCTGCGCCTACGCCGATCGCGAGATGGAGTTCGGGATCACGACACTCTTCGGCGGTGTCTCGGCGCGCGGGTTCGCGGCCTACGAGGAAGCATGGCCGATGCCGCATGAATGGCGCGATCGGAATCCCCTCTACCAGCTTTACCACCTTCTGAATCACGCGCTGCTCTTTGGCAGTCACTACGGCACCGAAGCGCTCCGTATCGCGTCGCGGTTCGCTGGATAGCTAGTGCAGGCCGAATTTCTGGAGAGCTCCGCTGCCGCGGAGCCTCCCAGAGCAAAGTCGCTCCCTTCGGTCGCTCGTTTGTCACTTCGGCCGGAGCGCGGGGGGTTGGGGGGCTGAGCACTTTGCGGCCCCCCAACTCAAAGACGATTCAAACGGATGAATCGACCGGGCGTGGGTCTCCACGGTAGTCTCGACGAGCGTCCGCCAGTCCCTCAGCAGCCCGCATGAACAACTTCAGGTCCGCCCTTCGCCAACTCCAGAACGCGCCGGCGTTCTCGTTCGTAGCGGTCCTGACCCTGGCTCTGGGTATCGGCGCCAACACCGCGATCTTCTCGGTCATCAACGGCGTCCTGCTGCGGCCTCTCCCTTTCGAACAGCCGGATCGACTCGTGCGCCTTTATCAGCGCAGCGCCAACTTCCCGAAGGCTTCGTGGGCGGCGGGGCAGTTCTTCTCGATGCGCGAGGATCAGACCTCGTTTGAGGCGGTGGCCGCCTGGCAGGGCGCGAACCTCAATCTCTCCACCGCGGGTCAGGACCCCGAGCGAATCGAAGGCGCCGTGGTGACCGCCGATTTCCTGCGCGTCCTCCGAATCAACCCCGCGCGCGGGCGTTTCTTCAATGGCGATGAGTTCGCTCACGGCCAGGATGCGGTGGTCGTGATCAGCCACGGTCTGTGGCAACAGCGTTTCGCGGCAGACCCCAACATCCTCGGTCGTTCTCTCTTCATTTCCGGGCGGCCCCGCCTCGTGGTCGGCGTCATGCCCGACACCTTCACCTTCCCGGGCAAGGCCCAGATCTGGGCGCCGCTGGCTCCGAACGAGGAGAATCGGACCCGCCGCGATCTGCACACGCTTCAGGCTTTCGCGCGCCTCAAGCCCGGGGTTACGGTCGAGCAAGCGCAAGCGGACCTCAAGACCCTGACCGCTCGGTACGCCCGAGAGTTTCCGACCACCGATGCGGATTGGAGCTGCATCGGTTTCCCGATGCTCGAAGACGCGGTCGCGCAAATCCGCCCGGCCCTGATGGTCCTGCTCGCTTCTGTAGTTGCGCTCCTGCTGATTGCCTGCGCCAACGTCACAAACCTGCTCCTGGCGCGGGCGGCCACCCGGCAGCGCGAGATGTCGCTGCGCGCGGCCCTGGGCGCGAGCCGCAGCCAGATCGCGCGGCAGCTGCTCGTCGAGTCTCTCGTTTACTTCGCGGCGGGAGGTTTCGCGGGTGTTCTCGTCGGCCGTTCGATTCTCGCGACACTTCTCGCCATCGCTCCGGCCACGATCCCCCGGCTCGATCAGGTGTATCTCGATCAGCGGGTATTCCTGTTCACCTCCGCTCTCACTTTTCTGACCGGGCTTGTCTTCGGCCTGGTCCCGGCCTGGACGGCCTCACGCACCGATATCACGAGCGCCTTGCGGGAAGGTGGGCACGGCGCCATCTCGGGGCGCAGTTACCTTCGCGACGGACTGGTGGTGGTTCAGGTCGCGGCCACGGTGATCCTTCTGATCTCGTCGGGTCTTCTCCTTCGCAGCTTCCATCAACTCCAACAGGTCGACGCGGGCTTCAGCGCGGAGCAGGTGATGACGATGAAGGTCGATCTGCCCTCGGCGAAGTATGGGACGATCGGGCAGACCGACGAGAAGCGCGTGGAGTTCGTGAACCAGGTGGTGAAGCGCATTGAAGCTCTCCCCGGCGTCGATTCGGCCGCGGTTGTGACATCGACGCCGCTCACCGGCGGGCCGACGTTCATCATGCGCGTGGAGAGCAATTTCAACGTCACGCCGAGCAGCGCCCCGGTCACGCGCTATCGGACGATCACGCCCGACTACTTCAAGGTCATGGGCATCGCCCTCATCCACGGGCGCTTCTTCACCGAGTGGGATGCTCAAGGCTCGCCCAAGGTGGTGATCATCAACCGCGCTCTGGCGAAGAAGTTCTTTCCGGAAGTCGAGAACCCCGTGGGCAAGCGGCTCGAGATCGGTATCGACGATCCGCCTCAGTGGTCGGAGATCGTGGGTGTTGTGGCGGACGTGAAGATCGACAGCCTCGAAGCGGAAACACCCGTGCAAGCCTATGAGCCGTACCACCAGTTCTCCTTCAACAACATCACGGTGGTGGCGCGCTCCTCGCGCGATCCCGCGGCACTTGCGACCGCCATGCGCAAGGAGGTGCTGGCGGTGGACCCTCAACAGCCCGTGCACACGCAGAAATCGATGGCCCAGATCGTCGACGACTCGCTCGGTCAGCGATACTTTTCGCTCCTCCTTGTCGGTGTCTTCGCGACGGTGGCCCTGATCCTCGCGATCGTCGGACTCTATGGCGTGATCTCCTACGGCGTCGCCCAGCGCACCCGCGAGTTCGGCGTCCGCCTTTCCATCGGCGCGAGCCGCCACGACATCGCGAAGATGGTTCTGAATCAGAGTTCGAAACTGATCGGCGCCGGACTGGTCATGGGCCTCGTGGGCGCGGTCTTCTCCGCTCAGCTCTTTCAGTCCCTGCTTTTCGGGGTCGGCGCCCGGGATCCTTTGACCTTCGCGGGGGTGGTCTTTCTCCTGGGCACGGTGGCGGTGATGGCGTGTTTGATCCCCGCGTTCCGCGCCGCGAGCGTCGACCCGATCGTCGCCCTGCGCGACGAGTAGACCGTCGAGCGCTCAGGCGACCACCGCCACCACTTCGATCTCGATCAGCCAGTCTGGATTCGCGAGCCCAGAGACGCCCACAAGCGTGCTTGCCGGCGGCTCGACTCCGGCGAAGAACGCGTTCCGAATATCGCGGATCGTCGGAATGTCCTCGGTCTTGAAGTTCACCGCGAAGATGGTGGCCTTGACCACGTCCTTCGGTCCGGCGCCGGCGGAGGCGAGCGCGATCTTGAGGTTCTCGAAAACCTGCGCCGTCTGAGCTTTCAAGTCTCCCTTTCCTACGATCTCACCTTTCGCGTTCGCGGCCACCTGACCCGAGATGTAGATGGTCCGCCCACCCGAGGCGGTCACCACCTGCGTATAGCCGCGCGGCGTCAACAACCCGGGCGGATTGATGCGTTTCACCGCGACATCGGCGGCGCTCGCGGTCGTCGTGCCGCTCATGCTTCCAAGGCCGGCAAGGCCCAGGGCCACCGTCCGACGAGATGGAGATGTGGCTGTCTTCATGCGCGAAATCTTATCGCCGCGGCGCGACTCGAAACCGTCGGGAGTCTCCGTGTCAAACTTCAGCCCCCGCCAAAGGAGAAACGATGTACCGACCCACCCGAATCGCCCTCACCCTCGTGCTCGGAGCCTGCGCTGGAGCGGGTCTTGTCTCGGCCCAGCAGCCGCCCGCGGGCGATCTCGCGGCGCGCGCGAAACGGATCCACGCCGAGGCCATCGTGCTCGACACACACATCGACACCACCCAGCGCCTGCTCCAGCCGGGTTGGAGTTTCTTCGAGCGCCACGAACCGAATGCGCGAGGTCAGCGTGGTCCGGGGGCTCGCGGAAATCACGTCGACTATCCGCGTATGCGCGAGGGCGGCCTGGACGGACTCTTCTTCTCGATCTACATGGCGGGAAGCGTCACCGGTCCCACGGCGGTGAAGCGGTCGCTCGAGCAGATCGACGCGGTACGCCAGCTCACCGAGGCCCGGCACGACGCCCTGGTCCTCGGCACCACCGCGGCGGAGATCCGCGCTGCGCACAAGGCGGGGAAGATCGCCACCATGATGGGCATGGAGGGCGGTCACATGATCGACGAGAGCCTGCGTGTCCTGCGCGACTACGCCCGGCTCGGCGTCCGGTATCTGACCCTCACACACTCTCTCAATACCACTTGGGCCGATTCGTCCGGGGAGAAGCCCGCTCACAACGGCCTGACCGCGTTCGGGAAAGATGTCGTCCGTGAATTGAACCGCCTTGGTGTGATGGTTGATGTTTCTCACGTCGCGGACAAGACGTTCGAGGACGCGCTCGCCACGAGCCGTGCGCCCCTTCTCGCTTCTCACTCGTCCTGCCGGGCCCTCACCGGCCACGTCCGCAACATGACCGACGACATGATCAAGGCCATGGCGGCGAAGGGCGGCGTGATCCAGATCAACTATCTCAACAGTTACATCGACGAAACGCTGCGGATCGCTGAAGAAGCGCGCCGACCTCAAGTCGACGTGATCCGGCAGGAGATGGCGGCGAAGTACCCGGGTCCCGAGAATGCGGAGAAGCGGATGATGGAGACGATCGCGGCGGTGGGAGCCCTTCAGCCCCCGCTTCCGGTGGCGCGCTGGGAGAGGATCGTTGATCACATCGACCACGCGGTCAAAATCGCGGGCGTCGATCATGTCGGCCTCGGCTCCGACTTCGATGGCGCCTCCATGCCCGAAGGCATGGAAGACGTCACGCGTCTGCCGAAGATCACCGAGGAACTGCTCCGCCGCGGCTATACCGAACCCCAGATCAAAGGGATCATGGGTGAGAACCTGTTGAAGATGATGGAGAAGGTCGAAGCGGTCGCGAAGCAGATCCAGGCCGAGACGCCCGCCGCGCGCTGACTATTTTCTCTTCAGGGTGGCCCGGCCGAACTCGCCCCACACGCCGTCGGGTCCCTTGACGCTGTCGATGACCTCGAGTTCGCCCGAGGGCAGAAGCGTGTAGACGGTTCGCCCGCTCTCGCCCCAGTGCGAGGTCATGGAGTTCTCCGCGACCGAAGCCTTGATGGGGTGCGTGGTCCCGCGCGAGTCCCACCACGTCGCCGTGAGTTCGCCCTTGCCGCGGTCCGCATAGACGGCGACGCCCTCGAAGAGGCTGCGGGGATCGCTGGCCACGACATTGCGCCAGGTCAGATTGAAAAGGGTCGGATGCACGCCCTGGTCGACATGCAGTTCGGCATGAGAGTCGCGTTTCATGAGCTGCCCGGTTCCAATCCAGCCTCCCTGGAGCCGGGTCAGAAATGAATCCGTTGCAGCCATTCCTTCGGCCACCCGGTGATAACGCCCGTCGAAAGCCGTGGTCCAGGTCTTTCCAAGATCTGTTGAGGTTTCCCAATGCTGACGAACGAGATTCGGGTTTTCGGGCGTCCAGGTGATCCGGTTCTTCGTGGCGGGAACCTTGGGGTCGCGCGACGGCGTCTCGCCTTCGAGGACCATGCTCGAGCCCACGAGGCCGCCTGCGAGTTCGAGACGCAGGCCGGAGCTGTCCACCCAGGTCTGATGCCATTTCCGATCGGGGCCCACGGAGTTGAGACTCTGGCCCGTGTAGCCGCCGGCCGCGGAACTCCAGTTCTCGTGGAGAGCGCAGCCGGAGTCGATGCGGGTGATGTGGTTTGTGCCGGCGAACTGCCCCGTGGGACTGACCACGTCCCAGCGTCCAATCCAGAAATCGAAGTGGCGGTACATCGGCGCGGTGCAGGGCCGGGCCCGTGGCGTCGCCGGGGCGGGGGTCGAGGAAGGTACCTGGGATTGTGGCGCCGCAAGACTCGCCATCAGGATGAGAGAAGTGCCTACTATTGCGCGCATGTTCCTTTTCCTTGTTTCCCGGGTTTGGGGCTCTGTCTCAAGGACGCGCGATCCGTCGTCATTTCGACAGTACGCCGAGGCGCAATCGTAGTGAGGCGACCCCGATTCCGCTATCAAAAATCTGCGGACAGGAGTTCGCTCCGCCATGCCGAGGGTGGGACCCCGAAGGACCGCCTGAAGGCCAGGGTGAAATGAGAATGACTGGCAAATCCCAGGTCCATCGCGACCGACGCCAGGTCGACCCCACGCGGCTCCGTACGCTCGAGCGAGGCGCGCAGACGAACGCTCACGAGGTACCCGTGGATCGAGGAACCGGTGACGCGGCGAAAGAGCCGGCACAGCCGGAACGCGGACACGCCGAAGTGGTGTTGAAGGCGGGTCAGGGACCAATCCTCGTCGAAGCGGGCCGAGATCAGGCGACGGATCTCCTCGGCGATCTCGGGACCCTCTTTGTCGCGGGCCCGTCCCGGGCGTGCTCCGTTTCTCGAGGCCGCCCCGCGGACGACGTCATCGAGGAGAGCGTAGATCGCTTCGTCCAGCTTCGCCGGCGGGGCTCCCTGTTGCGCCTGCCGGAAGAGACGTCGTTGCGCCAGATAGGTCTGATGCGAAACGGGAGCGAAAGCGAAGGTGAAGGGACCGCTCGCGGAGGGCATCAGACCATTCGCGATCACCGCCTCGACCGCGGCCTCGCGCGGGACCGCGAACCAATCACAGCGGTCTCCCTCTTCGCTCACGAGGGCACGGTCGTAGATCTGACCGCGGTTGTAAACGGTGGCCACGGTCTGATCCGCGACGAAGCTCGGGCCTCCGGCATGCCGGATCTTCACGCTCGAGCGGGGGAACACGAAGATGTCGTTTTCAATCGGACCCGAATCGACGAACCGTGGGTGGTCGCGCGGGCATCGGAAGGCGCCGATCACAGTCCCGTCGCCACGGTGAGCGATGGAGTCGAGCGGGGTTTCGTGCCGGTCGGTCATTTGTGTCGGGAACATAGACCCATGACGGGTTCAAGCGAAACGTGGATCAGGAATTTCCTTGGGTCTGCGCGGGCCGCGCGGCATTTGCCGGTTGTAGGAATGGATAGCCCTCAAAGCAGACGGGGCGTGTAAAACCTGCAAAAAATGCGGCGCACCCTCCTCGAGGCGACAGGATTTCGCGACACGAGTTGTTGAAAGCACGGCACTTGACGGTTTTGAAGTGTACTTGCCGCCCCAAATGCCGATGGCGCAGTCCTTGCACAACTCAGGGTCGCCGTCAGTCTCAAGAATGGACCGAGCCCCTCCCAGGTGGTCGAGTCCCACACGAAAGGGAACTTCTCATGCGTCAATCAATGCTCGTTTCGGTCCTCGCGGGCGCGTTTGTCCTGGCCGGTACATCTACCGCGCTCGCGCGGGAGAAGGGCTCGCCCCCCACGTCGGTGCTCCAGTCTCCGGCGACGGCGTCATCCTTTGACGCGAC
>CAZBTT010000007.1:0-27566 GCA_964494295.1 uncultured Acidobacteriota bacterium | reverse complement strand
GCTCGATGAAGATCTGCCTCTCACCGTGGCCGAGTTCGAGGAATGGGGAAATCCGAAGGTCCTCGAGCACTACCGCGTGATGCGCGCCTATTGTCCCTACAGCAATCTCGAGGCGAAGGCCTACCCGGCGATTCTTCTGAGGAACTCGTTCAACGACTCCCAGGTGATGTACTGGGAGGCGGCGAAGTACGCGGCGAAACTGCGGATGCTCAAGACCAACGACACCCCCCTGCTTCTGCGCACCCTGATGGGCGCCGGCCATGGCGGGGCCTCGGGCCGCTACGACGCGCTGCGCGAAACCGCGTCCGACTACGCCTTCATCCTCTCTCAGGTGGGCTGACCTGGGTCCGCTAATCCCTTCGACACGCGGACGGAGCGCCGTCTGGTGGACAGAGCCCTTCCACCGGTCAGGCTCTAGAGTCATGATTCGCCTGGAAGGAAACCACGAATCATGATGATCACCGCAACTCTTCTCCTGACCCTCGCCGCTCCCGCGTTCACTGCGAAGGACCTGCACTCCCTCAAGCGCCTGGCCGACCCCCAGGTGTCGCCCGACGGGAAGTGGGTTCTGTATCAGCAGACCACGATCGAACTCGGCAAGGGCCGCAACACCGATCTCTTCATTGTCCCTGCGACCGGAGGCGCGCCACGCGCGCTCACGTCGCACCCGAAGGCCGACTCGCAGGGACGTTTTTCGAAGGATGGAAGTCAGGTCGCCTTTCTTTCGTCCCGCGACGGCGCGCCACAGGTCTATGTCCTCGATCTTGCCGGCGGTGAGGCCCGCCGGGTCACGAATCTCTCGCAGGGTGTCGCGAACTTCCGCTGGGCCAACTCCGACAAGCTGGTGGTGGTGAGCGACGTTCATCCCGCGTGCACCGGCGCCGATTTCGACGCCTGCACGAAGAAGAAGGTGGATGAGAAGGGCGAAAGCGTCCGCGTCTACGACAAGCTCTTCGTCCGCCACTGGGATACCTGGGAAGACGGCCTGCGCTCCCACATTCTCTGGGTCGATGTGAAGACCGGCGAGGCGAAAGACCTGACACCGGGCGATGCGGACGTGCCGCCCTACCCCGGGCCCAACGACTTCGATGTGTCTCCCGACGGTTCGGAACTCGCTTTCGGCCGCAATGACGACAAGGAGGAATCGACGTCGACGAACTCCGATCTCTTCGTGGTTTCGACCAGTGGAGGATTGCCGAAGAAGATCGCCGCGACGCCGGGCTTTGACGGTCTGCCCGTCTACAGCCCCGACGGTTCGATGATCGCGTATCACGCTCAGATGCGCGCGGGCTTCGAGGCCGACCGATGGCGTCTCATGGTCTACGACCGCAAGACCTCGACCACGCGGAACCTGACTGAACCTTTCGACCGGAGCGTCGACGAGATCGCGTGGTCGCCTGATTCGAAGACGATCTACTTCACCGCGGGCGATGGGCCGCTCAATCCGCTCTTCTCGATTCCCGCCGCCGGGGGCACGCCGCGCAAGATCGCGGACGGCCACCTCACCCAGCTCTCGATCACGAAAGACGGCATCAGCGCGATCATGGCCCTCGATGCCCTGCACAAGCCGGCCGACGTGGTCAGCATCGAACTCGCGAGCGGGAAAATCAAGCGCCTCACCGACACGAACGACGCGGCCCTCGCCACGTTCGCGCTTCTGCCCGCGGAGTCAGTGACCTACACCGGGGCCCTTGGCAAGAAAGTCCAGGCCTGGATCACGAAACCCGCGAACTTCGATCCCACGAAGAAGTATCCGCTGCTCATGCTGATCCACGGCGGGCCGCAGGGCGTCTGGGGCGATTCCTGGAGCAATCGGTGGAATCCTCAGGTGTTCGCGGGAGCGGGCTTCATCGTTTTCGCACCCAACCCGCGCGGCTCCACCGGCTTCGGCCAGGCCTTCACCGATGACGTCACGAAGGACTGGGGCGGCAAGGCTTACGAGGACATCATGAAGGGCACCGATTTCGCGGCCGCACTTCCCTACGTGGACAAAGACCGCGTGGTCGCCGCGGGGGCTTCCTACGGCGGCTACATGATCAATTGGATGTGCACACAGACGAAGCGTTTCAAGGCCTTCGTGTCTCACGACGGCCTCTTCGATCTCGAATCGATGGCGGCTTCCACCGAGGAGCAATGGTTCACCGACTGGGAGTTCGGCGGCCCGCCCTGGAAGGACCGGACGCAGTACGAGAAATTCTCGCCGTCACGCTTCATCACGCAGTGCACGACGCCCACACTCATCATCCACAACGACCGCGACTACCGCGTGCCCGTGGAGCAGGGCCTGCAGATGTTCACCGCCCTCCAGCGTCTCGGCGTGCCCTCGCGCCTCGTGATGTTCCCCGAGGAGAACCACTGGGTGCTCAAGCCCGAGAACTCGGTCCGCTGGTATGACGAGGTCCTTGGGTGGTTGAAGAAGTGGGCGAACTGAAGGCCCTGCCTCTAGCCGCCGAACTCGGCCACGAAGAGGTCGTTCTTCTCCACGACAAAGACTCGGGTCTGCGCGGCGTCATCGCCATCCACGACTCCACGTTCGGGCCGGGAGTGGGCGGAACGCGCATGCGGCCATACGCGAGCTACGACGACGCGGTGGTGGATGCCCTGCGCCTCGCGCGAGCGATGACCTACAAGGCCACGATGGTCGAGATGCCTTACGGCGGGGCCAAGGCCGTGATCATGGGCGATCCGTCGCGGGACAAAACGCGACCGTTGCTCGTGGCCTACGCCAAGGCGGTCGACCGTCTCTCTGGCCGGTTCTTCACCGGATGCGACATGGGGATCGAGCCTCGCGATCTGAAGGTGATGCAGCGACACACGAAACATCTGTCCCACACCGGCGAAGATTCGCCTCTCGATACTTCGTATCTCGCCGCGCTGGGCGTGTTCGAAGGCATCGCCGCGGCCGCCGCGGTGCTTGGCCGTGAGTTTTCTTCGCTTCGGGTGGCGATCCAGGGTGTGGGTGCGGTGGGGTTCCGGCTCGGCAAACTCCTCGTCGAACACGGCGTGCACATCATCGTGGCCGATCCGGAGAAGGCGCGCACGCTTCGCGCCGCCCACGAGCTGGAAGCAGAGGTTGTGGAACCGGACGCGATCTACGATGTCGAAGCGGATCTGTTCTCCCCCAATGCCATGGGCGGCATCCTCAACGATGACACCATCGCCCGGCTCAAGGTTCAGGCCGTCGTGGGCGGAGCGAACGAGCAGCTCCTCGAGCCGCGCCATGGCGACGTTCTCCACTCCCTCCGCATCCTCTGGGGGCCGGACTACGTGGTGAACGCGGGTGGTCTCTTGAGCCTGCTTTACGAGACGAAGCAGACAGACGAGGCCGGTGTGGAGGAGCGTGTAAGAATGATTGGGCCGAGGGTCGCCGACATCTGGCAGCGATCCGAGGAAGAGGAAGAAGCGCCGGGCGTCATCGCGGATCGCATCGTGGAGGAACGCCTGGCTCACGGACGCCGGGCGAAGTCGGAATCGGTGCGTCGCACAAAGTACGAGGACGAATAGCGAAAAGAGCCTGAAAGCCATGAAGATGATCAATGTCGGCGGTGTCGAGATTCAATACGCCGACAAGGGCCAGGGGCCGGCGGTGCTGTTCCTTCACGGTTTTCCACTCTCCCTACGGATGTGGGACGAACAGGAGGCCCTTTCCGATCGTTACCGGATTGTTCGCTTCGACGCGCGGGGGCATGGCGGATCCGGTGTGGGCGACTCGGCCCTGACCATGGACCGGATCGCGGAGGACGCGGCGGTTCTGATCGAGCAACTGCGCCTCGGGCCGGTGGTTCTGGCCGGCTGTTCGATGGGCGGTTACGCGGCCTTCGCTTTCGCCCAGAAACATCCTGCGTTGTTGCGCGCTCTCGTTCTGGTCGACACGAAGGCCGGCGCGGATTCCCCCGAGGCGCGCAAGGGTCGGGGTGAACTTGCCGCGAAGGTCATGAAGGACGGTCCGCCGGCGGCTCTCGAGGCGTTCCTTCCCAAGCTCGTGGGCGAAACCACGAAGGCGACGCGCGCCGACGTGGTCGCGAAGATCAAGGACATCGTCCTGGCCACGCCCAAACAGGGAATCTCCGACGCGCTTCACGGCATCGCGGCGCGCCAGGACTCGACCCCGTTTCTGCGCGAGATCGCGGTTCCGACTCTCGTGATCTGCGGCGAAGAGGATGTCATTACACCGCGCGCGGAAGCGGAAATCCTGCAGAAGGGAATCACCGGCGCGGAACTCGCGATGATCCCGAGGTCCGGTCATCTCCCGTCGATGGAAACCCCGGAAGAGTTCAACGCCGTCCTTGGGAAATTCTTAGCGCGGTTCTGAGAAGCACTGAGGACGGCAGGCCGGGGGTTCCTAAGGGGGCCGGGTCCGTGTCTGGCCCCCTTAGACCTTATTCAAGTCGTATTTCATGATTCGGCCGTGGGGGCCGTCGCGGTCGCGTTCCAGGTCGAAGACGTCGCCCGCGAGTCCTCGTCCTGAGATTCCGTTCAGCTGGGCGAGGTCTTCGGCGTCAAGACGAACCTTGAGGGCCGCTAACGTCTCGCCGAGGTGAGCCGCGTTGCGAGCGCCTACGATGGCCGCCGCCACGTGAGGTTGCGCGAGGACCCAGGAGATGCCGATCGCCCCGATGGTGACGCGGTGCTTGTCCGCGATCCTCCGAACCGCCCGAAGTAGCGACTGAAAGCCCTCCCAGCCGACCGCGTCCTCGATGATGAGGCGGTACTTCGTGAGAGAACGATTCTCGAACGGCTCGGCAGGCTCGGGCTTGTCCAGCCAGCTTTCGGAGAGGAAGCCGCCAAGCAGCGACCCGTAGCAGAGGAACTTGAAGCCCCTCTCGGCGGCGAGAGCGCTCATGGCCCCGGCCGGGCGACGATCGAGGAGCGAGTATTGAACCTGATGGGAGATCACGGGCACACCCGCGTCGAGGATCTCGCGCAGCGTTTTTGTGTCGAAGTTCGTCGCCCCGATGTACCGGATGACGCCCTCGAGACGAAGCGCGTCCAGGTGCCGCGCCACTTCCACGTAGCGGCGGACCCCGCAATCCCACCAGTGAAACTGAACGAGGTCGAGGGCTTCGCGGCGCAGACGGCTGCGTGACCGGTCGATGATGGCGCCCGTGTCCGCGGTGTCGACCGTCTCGAGAGAAGCGAGGTCCGGCACGTACTTCGTGTGCACTTGAACCGAGCGTCCGAAAGGCGGTGCGAACGAACCGATCAGCTCCTCCACGCCGGTGTAGATGTCCGCGCAGTCGAAGGTGGTGACGCCCGCTTCCACGAACGCCGCCATGTCGGCATGGGCCTGGGCTGTCGTTGGTGTCGCGCCGTGCCCCGCCGCGAGCTGCCAGCCGCCCTTGATGATCCGGGAGATCGAGTATCCCGGGGCCAGTTCAGCGCGCACGTTTTTGCCGGACCTTCGCGGGAAGCGGCACCGCAGTCACGTCGGCATGATCGAAAACCTGGACGCCGCTTCGCCGGATCCGAAAACGGCCGCCGCAGTTGGGGTCGGGACATGCGACCACCGCGTCGGTGGTCATCCAGTCATTGGGATGCGTCTCGCGCTGCTTCGCGGGGAGAAGCGGCAGGAGGGCCGCAAGTGAGTAGATCGGGAAGGACTGGCCTGGGGGCAAGGACAAGTTCTCGCCGCTCAGCTCGAAGGAGTCGCCCACCTCGTGGTTGCAGACCATGGGCACGCCCTTCGCCTGTTCCACTTCGACGCGAAGGTCGAAGAGGCGGAACGTGGCCTTCTTCACCCGCTTCGCGGCGCGGCGCTTCATCGGCATTCCACTTAGCATAGCCACAGTGATCATCGAAACATTCCCCGTGGGTCCCCTTCAGTGCAACTGCACGATCCTGGGCGACCCCGAAACCGGCGAAGCCATCGTGATCGATCCCGGCGACGAGGCCATGGTCGTGTTGAATCGTCTGACCGCGCTCGGGCTCAAGCCGAAGGCGATCCTCATCACCCACACCCACCTTGATCACGTCGCGGGGAACTTCGAGGTGAAGGAGAAGACGGGAGCGCGGGTCATGCTCCACGAGAAGGACCTGCCGCTCTACGACAACCTGAAAATGCAGGCTCAGTTCATCGGCATGGACACTCCCGTCCGCGCCGATGTGGACGAGCACATTCACCAGGGTGATGTGGTGTTCTTCGGCAAGGGGCACTCCGTGGAAGTGCTTCACACCCCGGGGCACACTCCTGGATCGTGCAGCTTCTTTGTGCCAGGCCAGAACCTGCTCCTCTCGGGAGACACACTCTTTTCAGGGTCGATCGGACGCACGGACCTTTGGGGCGGTGACTTCGACGCCGAGATCCGGTCGATCAAGGAGAAGCTCCTCCCCCTGCCCGACAAGACGCGGGTCATCGCGGGACACGGTCCCGACACGACCATCGTGGCGGAGCGCCGGCACAATCCGTTCCTCGTCGCTTGAACGCCCGGTTCATCCTGGCCGTCCTCTTCGCGGTCTCGATCCTCAACTTCGTCGACCGCCAGATCCTCGCCATCCTCGCGGGCAAGATCAAGGCCGACCTGCTGATCAACGACGCCCAGCTTGGTTTTCTCTACGGCACGGTGTTCGGAATCTTCTACGCCGTGTTCGGCGTGCCCCTGGGCGTGTACGCCGACCTTGGATCGAGGCGGAAACTCATCGCGTGGGGCCTGGGTCTTTGGAGTCTCATGACCGCGGCCTCGGGTTTTGCCGGCGGCTTCGCATCTTTGGCCCTGGCGCGAATCGGCGTGGGCATCGGCGAGGCCAGCGCGTCGCCGGCCGCCTATTCGATGATGTCGGACCTCTTCCCGAAGGCCCGACGCGCCCGCGCCTTCGCGGTGTACTCCCTCGGCGTCTACGTGGGGATCGGTCTCAGCTCATATATCGGCGGCGCGGTGGTGGACGCCTGGAGCGCCGCGTACCCTGTTGGCGAGGAACCCTTTGGCCTGCGCGGCTGGCAGGTGGCGTTCCTGATCGCGGGCCTTCCCGGCCTGCTCCTGGTCCCGCTGGTCCTGGCCTTCCGCGAACCCGCTCGCGGGGCCATGGAGGAATCGCGACCTGAGACGCCGCACGCGCGCACCGATGCGGGCGGCCCGAGCCCACTTCAAACCGCGCTCAGGGAGACGCTCGCCCTCCTGCCTCCGACATCGCTGTTCATGTTGCGACGCGATGGTGTTCCGTTTGTAACCAACGCCCTCACCTTCGCCTTCCTTGCCGCGGGATGCGCAGCCTTTTGGCTGCTGTTTGGCGATCCGGTGCAGTGGATCTGCGTCTCCCTCGGTCTTTATGTGGTAGCTACCATTGCGCAAAGGGGCAAGGCCCGTGACCCAGAAACCTTCGCCCTCGTCTTCAACACGCCGTCGCTCACCTTCGCAACGCTCGGGTTCTCGTCTCTCTCCTTCACCGGCTACGCCATCAGCCTGTGGACCGCCCCCTTCTTCGTTCGCTATCACGGCTTCACGCTCCTCGAGATCGGCGCGATTCTCGGCCTCATCTCCGCGATAGGAGGAGGGCTCGGCGTTGTCCTGGGCGGTGTGCTCGCGGACTGGTTCCGACGGAGAATGCCGGCGGGCCGACTGATCGTAGGAATGATGAATGCCCTCGTACCGATCCCGTTCCTGCTCCTCGCCCTAAACGCCGCGGATCGAACGAGCGCCCTCGTTTTCTTCACCATCGCCCAGATTTTCGCGGCCTTGTGGCTCCCCGCCGGCGGTTCCACTGTGCAGGATCTGGTTCTCCCCCACATGCGTGCGCGGGCCTCCGCGATTTTCCTGCTCTCCGTCACCATCGCGGGGCTGGCGCTGGGGCCTTACGTGGTCGGCCGGCTGAGCGACTTGTGGGGCAGTCTGCGTCTTGCCTACATGGCCGCGACCGTTTCCAACCTGGTGGCGTTCGTCTTCTTCCTGATGGCGGCGCGGACCATCGCCCGCGACGAGGAAACCCGGGAGACCCGGGCGGCCATGGCTCGGGCATAAGCTTTGCGGACTACTCTCACCAGCGAGGACCCTCGATGAGACCCACCGCCACCGCCACCATCTCCTTCGGAATGGTCTCCATTCCGGTCAAACTCTTCTCGGCCACCGAGGCCAAGGCCTCGATCTCCTTCAACATGCTGCACGAGAAGTGCAAGCGCCGGGTGAAGCAGCAGTACATCTGCGAGCAGGACGACAATGTGGTCGTACCTCGGACCGAGATGGTGAAGGGCTACGAGTTCGCGAAGGATCAGTACGTCGTCTTCACCGCCGATGAGATCAAGAAGATGGAGGAGGAGAAGACGGGGCTCGTGGACATCGCGGAGTTCCTCGACATCAATCTCGTCGACCCCGTCTACTACGAGGGCGCGTCCTACCTCGCTCCCGAGAAGGGGGGCGAGAAGGCGTATCGGCTGCTGTGCGACGCCATGAAAAAGACCGGCCGGGTCGCGGTGGCCCGCTGGGCCGCCCGCGGCAAGCAGTACCTCGTCTTGCTCCGGCCGCTCAAGAACGTGATCGTGCTGCAACAGCTCCGTTATCCCGATGAGGTCCGGGCTCTCGACGAAGTGCCCGTGGGCACCGCGGAGTCGAAGGAGAACGAACTCAAACTCGCGGTGCAGCTGATCGACCAGATCACGTCACCCACTTTCGAGCCGGCCCAGTATGAAGACGAGGTACGAAAGCGGATGCAGGCCGCGATCGACCGGAAGATCCAGGGCCAGGAGATCTCGGCGGCGCCGGAACAGCCGCGCGCGCAGATCATCGACATCATGGAGGCCCTCAAGGCCTCGCTTGCCGCCAAGAAAGGCGACCTCGTCCAGTCTTAGCTCGACGCGCGCGCCTTCTGGGCGCATTCCTCGGAACAGAAGTAGACATCGCGGCCCTCGAAACGTCCCGCGATCGCGGACGAGCGGGCGGTGTGGATCCCGCAGATCGGATCCTTCACCAGCTCTTCGACCTGACCACGAGGCTCTCGGGATGGACCTTGGCCCGGAGAGGTCTTGACGGGCCGGGAACCCTGGGAGAAGCCTCTGAAGAAAGAGCCGAGCACCATGCTCGCCAGGCGAAAGATGATGAGGAAGACGATCGCCCGGAAGATGAAGGCCAGCAGGCCCATCAGGCTCAAGACGCAGGACGCCCGCGCGTCACAGTGTGAGGTCGGACCAGCGAAGAACCGCCGATCCGACGGTGAAACCGGCGCCCACGGAAGTCATGAGGAGGTTGTTGCCCTTCTGGAGGCGCTTCTCCTCGAGGGCGGTGTAGATCCCGAGAGGAATCGTGGCCGCGGTGGTGTTGCCGTATTTCGAGATGTTCTTGACCACCTTGTCATCGGGCAGACCGAGGCGAGCCTGGGCGGCGTCGATGATGCGGATGTTCGCCTGGTGCGGAATGAACAGGTCAATGTCCTCATTCGTAAGCCCGGCCTTCTCCACCGCCGCCACCGACGCTTCGGCCATCTTCCGGACCGCATACTTGAAAACAACCTGGCCGTCCTGTCGCACGAAGTGCATCCTCTTGTCGATCGTCTCGTGGCTTGGCGGATGCAGGCTGCCCCCGGCGGGCATGTGCAGGTGGCAAGCACCTTCGCCATCGACCTCGTTGGTGAAAGCGATGAGGCCTTCATCCTCGGCGTTGGGCTCGAGCAGGACGGCGCCCGCCCCATCTCCGAACAGGACGCTCGTGGTCCGGTCCTGGAAATCGAGAATCGAAGACATGACTTCGGCGCCGATGACGAGAACCTTCTTGTGCGCGCCGCTTTCGATGAATTGCGCGCCCGCGACCAGAGCGTAGACAAACCCCGAGCACGCGGCGGAAAGATCGAATCCCCAGGCCTTGGAGGCTCCGAGCTTCGTCTGGACCACACACGCCGTGGCGGGGAAGATCATGTCCGGCGTCACGGTGGCGACGATGATGAGGTCGATCTCATCAGCACCGATTCCCCGACGCTCGAGACATTCACGCGCCGCCGCGGTCGCCAGATCGGAAGTGGGGACGCCTTTTTCCGCGTGATGGCGCGTGACGATTCCCGTCCGGGTGCGGATCCATTCGTCGCTCGTGGCCACGAACTGCCCGAAGTACTTGTTATCAAGGACGCGGGGAGGCAGGTAACGTCCGATGGAGGTGATCGCGGCGCGGCGGGTCATGGCCGGCGGAGTATATCGACCGGTCATGGGCCGGCCTTCTGGAGCGGGGCGGGCTTGATAGATTGCCATGGACCGTGAGCCCTGCCCCACCCAAAGAGCGCCTCCGGGCCCTCCCCCGAGCCCCGCTTCTGGGAGTTCCCACACCCATTGAGCGGCTGGAGCGGTTCGAGGCCGCGATCCGCTCTCCTTATCCGATCTTCATCAAGCGGGATGACGCCATTCCGTTTGGCTTCGGTGGGAACAAGGTCCGCAAACTCGAGTTGGTGATGGCCGACGCGCTGCGTCTGAGGGCTACCACCGTGATCACCTGCGGCGGCGTTCAGTCGAATCACTGCCGAGCGACCGCGGCGGCGGCGGCCAGGCTTGGTCTGCGGTGCCACGTGGTTCTATCCGGAGACCGACCGGCGAGTCTCAGCGGCAACACAAGGCTCGATGACCTCTTCGGCGCGACCCTCCATTTCGTGCCCGGACGCCTGGATCGCCCAAACCGCATGAGCGCGCTCGCCGCGGAACTCGAGACGAAGGGCGAAAAGTCCTTCGTGGTCCCGCTCGGCGCTTCTACACCGCTAGGCGCCGTCGGACTCGCGCTTGGGTTTCTGGAGTTGGTGGATCAGGGACACCGGCCGGACGTCCTCGTCCACGCCTCGTCGTCTGGAGGAACCCAGGGAGGGCTTCTCGCCGGCATAGCGCTTGCCGGTCTCGATGTGCGCGTGATCGGGGTGAGCGCGGACGAGCCGCAGGCTTCGCTCGCCGCGACGGTCGAGTCCTTGGAACAGGGTGTTCTCGATTTGGCGGGGGCCGATGTCCGGCCTCGCACCGCCGAAGTTTGGGATCGTTTCGTGGGCGAGGGTTACGGCATTCCGACCGAGGCCTCGAAAGAAGCGCAGCGCCTGTTGGCGCGAAACGAGGCGATCGTCGTGGATCACACGTACACCGCCAAGGCTCTCGCCGGCCTCATCGCCCTGGTGCGCGAAGAGAGCCTGCCCGCGGGTTCCTCGATCCTCTTCTGGCACACCGGCGGCCAGGTTGGAGTGCTGGCCTAGTGCCGGCGCGCGCGGCGACGCCGTTCATTCTCCGGCTGGCTTTTCGCAATCTCTCAAGGCACCGGCGAAGGACCGCGCTCACCATCTTCGCCCTCGCGTTCGGCATCGCCCTGATGGTCTTGGGCCAGGCCTGGACCGACGCCATGGAACGAGCGGTGGTGGATCCCGCGAAAAACGCCACCCTCGGTCACGTCCAGGTGTATCGCGCGGATGCGGCGGCGGATGAGACCGGCGAGATCTCTTTCATCATGCCGCAGAACAACTACCGGCTGATCCAGAACCCGGTGGCTTTCATCAAAGAGGCCCAGGGCCTGGACCCGCGCATCGAGTCCGGACTTTCTCGGCTGATGGTCGGAGCGCTCCTCTCATTCAAGGAGACAACGATGGACGGGGTCCTGATCGGCATCGATCCGAGCGCACGGGCCGCGACTTATCCGGACCTGTCTGTGACCTCCGGTCGCCACTTCGAACCGGGCGAGGGCGGCGTGTTGATCAACCGCGGTGTGGCGCGAAAACTCGGCATCGGCCCCGGCGACTTCATGGTGGCGCTTGGCACCACCTCGGATGGCCGGCTCAACGGCGTCAAATTGCGCGTCACCGGCGTGTACTCGATCAAGGGCCTCGAGGCGTACGAATGGGGCTCCTGCTATGCCGACATCGCCTCGGTTCAGGCCCTGCTCGACGTGCCCGATCAAGCCGGGCTGGTGGTCTTGCGTCTCGCCGAGGGCGGCCAGGAGTCGGACGCGGTCCGGGACCGGCTGAACGCGTCGTTTCGGGCGAAGGGCACGAACGCGCTCGCCTTCACCTGGAAGGACATGGGCGGCCCGTTCATCGGCGGGATGCTGGTGACGAACTTCATCGCCACCATCATGAACTTCGTGATGGGTGTGATCGTCGCCGCCGGGGTCTTGAACACCGTGCTGATGGCCACGTTCGAACGGACACGTGAAATGGGGACCATGCGCGCGATGGGAGCGCGGAAGCTGGATGTGCTCCGGGTGTTCCTCTCCGAAGGATTTCTGATCGGTCTCTTTGGCGCGGCCTTTGGGGCGCTGCTCGGGGCCGTGACCATCGTCTTCTTCTCGCACTACGGGATCCCCGCTTTCAGCGAGGCGCAGAAGTACACCTACGGCGGCGATCGGCTGTACCCGATGCTCAAACTCATGGACGTGGTCCGCCCTCCTGCGATCATGCTGGCGGTGAGTGTGCTGGCCGCCTTCATTCCCTCTTTCTCGGCCGCAAGAACGCGGCCCGCGGAATCGCTCCGATACGTATGACGTTGCCCGCCCTCGATCTGGTGATGTTCGCGTCCACCGGGGCCCTCACGGGCATGGTGGGAGCCCTTCTTGGCCTCGGGGGCGGCGTGTTCCTCGTTCCCCTGCTGGCCCTCGGCTTCCATCTCGAGCCGCGCACCGCGGTGGCGGCGAGTCTGGTGGCGGTGATCGCGAGTTCCTCGAGCACCACGATCGTGAACATGAAGAGGGGGCTCGTGAACATCCCTCTCGCCTTCACCCTTCTGCTCCTGACCTCCGCGGGAAGCTACGGGGGCGCCGACATCGCCTCGTACATCTCGACCCGGACGCTCTACGCCATATTCGCGTCAACCCTCTTCGTGGTCGCGATCATCGTCACCTCGAAGTCGAGGACAAGAAACGTGATCGATGACCCCACGCTGGATGTGGGCGCCCTTGGAGGGCGGGTTTACGAGGAGGGAAAGACCCTCAGCTACCGGATGAAGCGACTTCCGCTCGCACTGTCGGTGTCGCTCGTCGCCGGGGCGATCTCCGGCCTCCTGGGCGTGGGCGGGGGCGTCATACAGGTCCCGGTTCTCAACTCGTTCTGCGGCATACCCATCCGGGTCGCGGCGGCGACGTCGGCCTTCATGATCGGACCCACCGCGGCGGTTTCGGCTTTCGTGTATCTCGGGCGCGGCGACATGGATCCCCTCATCACGGCCGCCATCGCCCTTGGCTCCCTTCCCGGCAGCATCCTCGGGGCCTGGATGTCCCGTCACATGCCGGTGCGATCGATCAAGACGATCCTGGCCACCTCGCTGGTTCTCGTGGCAATTCGCATGGCGGTAGCCGCGTTCTGGATGTGACACGGCTCACAAGCCTCGAAATCCGAGTGACATCGCACGATTGGGCCGTCTGTTAAGGTCCAAACGCACTTCCTGCACATTATGACCGGCGCACACTCCCGTCCCAATCTCAGGGGCCTGGTTCCACCCGGGTCCAGGGACGAGTCCGTCCCCAGGGCGCCTGAAGCGGCCGACGCCCCTCTCGAGGACGACGGGAAGGACGAGAACCGGCCGACTTACCCGCGGATCTTCGGGACGTATGTCCTCGAGGAAATGCTCTCGCGGGGCGGAATGGCGGAGATCTACCGCGCGCAACGGACGGGGCCCCACAGTTTCCGCAAGACCGTTGTCCTCAAGAAGATCCTGCCCGGTCTCGCGCGGAACGACGACTTCAGACGCTTGTTCATCGAGGAAGCGAAGACGGTGGCCCTGTTGGACCATCCCCATATCGTCCCGGTTCACGAGCTGGGCGAGATCAACGACGACCTCTACATGACGATGGAGTACGTCAACGGCTTCGACCTCAAGACAATGCTCCGCCGCGCCCAGGAAAAGGGACTGAAGCTCCCCCTCGACCTGGCGGTCTATATCGCGGCCCGCATCGCGAGCGCCCTCGACTTCGCCTTCACCAAGGAGGGTCCGGATGGGCGACCGCTCGAAATCGTCCATCGGGACATCTCGCCGCCGAACATCGTGATCTCCTTCGCGGGGATGGTGAAGCTCACCGACTTCGGCATCTCAAAGCCGTCCTCCTACGTCGAGGCCCGAAAACACGCGCCCCAGGGGAAGCTCCAGTACATGAGCCCCGAGCAGGCCCAGGGCGGGCCGCTGGATGCCCGGTCGGACATCTTCTCGCTAGGAGTCATTCTGTACGAGATGATCGCGGGTCGCCGCCCCATCGCCGGCAATCCCGACATGCCTTCGATGGATGATGTGCGGAAGGCGGACATCGTTCCGCTCAGATTCATCTCCTCGCGGGTCACGCCGAGACTAGAAAAGGTGGTCATGAACGCGGTGGCGAGCGCGCCCGACGACCGGTATCCCGATGCCGGCAAGATGGCGGCCGCCCTCGACCGCGTCCTCCATGAACGGCCGGCCGTGGGCTCTCCCCAGCTGGCCCAGTTCATGCGCATCGTCTTCGATGCGAACTCGCGAGAGACGACCCAGGCCACTTAGCCGGCCAGTTCGGCCAAATGCCTCCGCCCGAAGCGGTACACTTGTCGCCCTCGGAAACTCCTCAAGAAAGCGATAGGGAACACTCTTGGCCTGGTTCAAGCGCGAAGACCAAAAACTTCCGGTAGGCGAGCAGGTCAATCGCGTCCCCGAAGGCCTGTGGATCAAGTGCACCGGCTGCCGGGAGATCATCTACCGCAAGGACGTGCTTCAAAACGCATCCGTCTGCCCGAAGTGCGCCTTCCATTTCCGGATCACCGCGCGGGAACGGCTTGAACTCCTCTTCGACGGCTCCTACGAGGAATTCGACCGCGAACTCGCGAGCGCCGACCCCCTGAAGTTCAAGGACAGCAAGGCCTACGCCTCCCGGCTGCTCGACGGCCAGGAGAAGACCGGCGGGAAAGACGCGATCGTAAGCGCGTCGGGGAAACTCGACAAACGCGATGTCCTGGTCTGCGCGATGGAATACGGTTTCATCGGCGGCTCGATGGGTGTCGTGGTCGGCGAGAAGATCACGCGTGCGGCCGAGCGGGCCGTCAGCTCGAAGGCGCCCCTGATCGTGGTCTCGTGTTCGGGCGGCGCGCGCATGATGGAAGGAGCCCTCTCCCTCATGCAGATGGCCAAGATTTCCGCGGCCCTCGCCCGTCTCGACGACGCCCGTATCCCCTTCATCTCGGTTCTCACCGACCCCACCACGGGCGGCGTCACCGCGTCTTTCGCGATGCTCGGCGACCTCAACATCGCCGAACCCGGCGCGCTGATCGGTTTCGCGGGCCCTCGCGTGATCGAGCAGACGATCCGTCAGAAGCTCCCCGACGGTTTCCAGCGCTCCGAGTTCCTGCTCACTCATGGAATGATCGACGCGGTGGTCGACCGCCGCGAGATGAAGGACTGGATCGCGCGCAGCCTGAACCTGTTCCTCGGCTAGCGTTCTTCCGGCTTTCAGAAAGAGATGGCCGGCCTGATCGATCTCAACGCCGACGTCGGAGAGAGCTTCGGCGTCTGGCCGATGGGAAACGACGCCGGTCTCCTGCCCTTCGTCACGTCCGTGAATGTCGCCTGTGGTTTCCATGCCGGCGATCCGCTGACCATGGACCGCACGGTCACAGCGGCGCTCGAACGCGGCATCCGGATCGGCGCGCACCCCTCGTACCCGGACCTGCGCGGCTTTGGCCGGCGGGAGATGCGAGCGGCGGCCGATGAAGTGGAGACGGATGTCTTGTACCAGGCGGGTGCTTTGCGCGCTTTCGTCGAATCGCGGGGCGGGCGTCTGTGGCACGTCAAGCCCCACGGCGCGCTCTACAACCAGGCCGCTCGTGATCTCGATCTGGCCCGGGCCATCGCCCGTGGAGTGCGGCGTCTGGGCGGCGGCGTGACCCTCGTCGGCCTTTCGACGTCCGCGGCGTTTCGCGAAGCGGCGACGATCGAAGGGGTGACGTTCGCGGGCGAAGCTTTCGTCGACCGGGCGTACGAGAGCGACGGGTCGCTCGCGCGACGAGGAACGCCGGGCGCGGTGCTGGACAGCCCGGCGGCTGCCGCGGCCCAGGCGCTGGCGCTGGCCACGCAGGGACAGGTCTCAGCCAGAGACGGTTCGGCGGTTCCGGTTGTCGCCGAGACGCTGTGCCTGCACGGGGACAACCCGAACGCGGTCGAAATCGCACGCGCGGTGCGCGCCGCGCTCGAAACCGCAGGCGTCAGAGTTCAAGCCCTCGGTCCGCACGGTCCCGCTTAGACGCACATGAGCGAAGCCTGGCCCCGCGTCCGGCCCGTGGGCGATCGCGCGGTCACGGTTCAACTCGGGTCGACGCTGGACGAGGCAACCGTAGGTCGCGTGCGCGCCCTCGACGAGAGGCTCAAAGAGCGTCCCCTGCGCGGCATTGAGGAAACCGTTCCAACCTACGCCGCGCTGCTCGTGATCTACGACCGCAATCTCATTTCATTCCCGGATCTCGAGCGTCAGCTCCTCGATCTGGCGCATGGACTCGAGCGCGTGGAGGCTCCGGGAAGCCTCGTCGAAATCCCCGCTCTCTACGACGGGGAGGATCTCGACGAAGTGGCGGCGGCGTGTGATTTTTCGGTGGACGGCGTCGTGGAACTGCACGCCTCGCGGGAGTACCGCGTGATGATGCTGGGCTTCTCTCCCGGTTTCGCCTACATGGGTTTCGTTGACGAACGCCTGCGAGTTCCGCGCCGCAAGACGCCGCGCACGCGCGTGCCGGAGGGTGCGATCGCCATCGCGGGCCCGCAGACCGGCGTCTATCCGAGGAGTCTCCCGGGAGGCTGGAATCTGCTGGGCCGGACGTCGCTGCGTCTTTTCGATGCATCGAGGGCGAATCCTTCGACCCTGATGCCCGGGGATCGGGTTCGTTTCATTCCCGTCGGGACACTGGCCGCGTCCGGGGCTCTGCCAAAGGGCGGGTACGCGGGCAGCGGTGTGCGCGTGCTCGAACCCGGCATCCTCAGCACGGTCCAGGACGCGGGCCGGCGCGGTCTGCGTCGGCTCGCCGTGCCGCAGGCAGGATGGGCGGATGCGCAGTCCGCGCGAATCGCGAACCGGTGCGTCGGAAATCAGACGGACGCGCCGGTGATCGAGATCTGCGGCCCGGGCCTGCGCCTCGCTTTCGAGCGGGCCACCTTCGTGGCGATTTCCGGCGCTTCTGTCCGAGCCCGTCTGGACCGGGGCGATCTCGCGGGCGAAGGCATGTCCGTTGCGACGCATGTAGCGGTTCGGGTTCGCCCGTCGAACGTGCTCGAGATCGAGAGCCTTTCGGACGGCGTGCGTGCGTACGTCGCGATCGCGGGTCTGGAGGCGCCGCGGGTCCTCGGTTCCGCGTCGGTGGATCTCGGCTCTGGTTTCCTCCGTCCCCTCGAAGCCGGAGACGGTTTCGACATCGCGGCGCACGACGCCGACCGGGCCCAGCGGGAACCGGGCGCGGGCGCGGCAAAGCGCGCGCAGATTCGGGTGGTCCTGGGACCGCAGCAGGATCATTTCGATCCGCGGACTATCGAGACCTTCTTCGCGACCTCCTGGCGGACGGGCCTCGACTCCGACCGCGTCGGCGCGAGGCTCGATGGGGTGAGGCTCACGCACTCAGGCCCAACCGAGATCGTTTCCGATGGGATGGTCCCGGGCTGCATTCAAGTTCCTCCCGACGGTCGTCCGATCGTGATGCTTTCGGACTGCCCGACCACCGGCGGCTACCCGAAGATCGGTTGTGTGGTGAGCGAAGATCTTGGCCTGCTCGCTCAGGCGGTTCCCGGCCACACGGAGATCCGCTTCTCGGTCACCCGAGTCGAGGCCTTGTAGGACTCAGTTCTCAAGCTCGGCGAGGGTTTGCCGGAGTCGCCAAAGTGCGACGGCAAGCAGGATGCAGTTCACGACACTCAGAAGCAGGGTGAGGTCGAAACCGAAGGCCATCCGAAGCCGGGCCACCACATCCGCGAGAGGGAGAACAGCGCGCCATTCGACGCCGTAGAAGCGTCCCAGTCCATGCAGACAGACGCTGCCGAGGAGTGTGGACGTGGCCGCGGCGAAAGCGAAGCGTCGGAGGAACGCAGTCTGCAGCCCGGTCGCGACCAGGAGCAGAAACAACGGGTGGTTGTGGTTGTCATGGACGCCGATAGTGAGAACGCCCCAGATGAAGAGCAGAAGGGCGCTTATGTAGACCGCGGACCGCGGTGCGCGGATGCGTCGGGCAACGAACAACACCCAGAGCCCGACAAGACCGGCGGCCAGAAAGCCGATGAGCCCCAGGGGCAGGTCGAAAACGTCGCGGCGAACATAGTCGATGGGATCGGCCCATTCGGCTTTTTCGCTGAGCACCATCGAGGCGTGGCCGATGGCCCACCACGGATTCGCGTAGCCACCGGAAATCCGGTCCTGCGAGAAGAGGCGGAAGACGTGGATGATCGCGGTTTGGAGCGTGCCCGCGAGGAGGTACGGCAGGAGGACGAGGGTGGTGACGATCGCGCCGCCTCCAATGAGCTTCGTCCACGCCGCCTTCGGCAGCGCGAGGAAAAGAACGGGAAGGACGACCGCGGCCGTGGGCTTGATCAGGCACGTGACGGCGAAGACCGCGCCGGCGAGGAACGGAGACGCGGGGATGAGGAGAAGACTCACGAGCAGGAACGGCGGCACGAAGCCGTCGAAGAAACCGAGGACCGCGGATGAAACCCAGGTCACGGGGAAGATCCAGTACAAGACACCGAGAGAGAAGGCGATCCGCGGGTCTCCCCGAAAGGCCCAGATCAGGACGATGACCGCCAGCAGATCCCCCAGAACGGCCGGGAACTTGACCGCGAGGTTTTCCGCGGCAGGACCTCGATAGGGCCGCGGCTTGGATGTGAAGAAACGCCACGATTGCCCCCAGGCGGCAAGACCCAGCGGCGGATAGTCGATCGGGAAATCGCGGCCCCGGAACGAGACTTCGTGGCGGGGCTTCTCGGCCAGGAGTTGCGGGAAGAAATCGCCGGGCGGCACGGAGTTCGGCCCGCCGTACGCCTGAGTGACGCCGGCGTTCGCGGTTTCACTCGCCCACGCCTTCCAGTATTCGGTGTCCCACGACCCATGCGACGAGATGAAATAAAGCCGCAACAGGGTTCCAGCGGCGAACGCCAGCGCCACCCCGAGGAGGGTGGGCCCGCTCAGTGATCTGGGTATTTGGGTGGACATTCGAAAAACCGCGCGAGGAAACGGTCCGCGGAGGTTAACCGCTTGGATTTGCGGCGCGCGACCGGTGTTCCTCTATCGTTGAACCGGCATGTCCCGAAGACGACTCTCCTGGAAGGCGCCGTGTCTCGCGGTGACTCTGTCGCTCGTCCTGAGCGGCTGCGCACGCAACGAACCGCGAGGAGGCGACAGCGCCGGCGCGCCCCCCGTTCGGCCCTCGATTCTTCTCGTGACTCTGGACACCACGCGAGCCGACGCGGTCGGACCCTCAGCACGCGGGGTTGAGACGCCGGCGTTCAATGCGCTCGCGGCTCGGGGCCGCCTCTTCTCCCGCGCCTACGCGACCGTGCCCGAGACCCTTCCGTCGCATTCCTCGATGATGACGGGCCTGTATCCCGCGGGTCATGGCATCCACGAGAACGCGCGAACCCTGGACCCCGCGCACCCCCTTCTCGCCGAGCGGCTTCGTAGCGCGGGATACGAGACAGCGGCCTTTGTTTCGTCCTTCGTTCTGGCCCGCCGTTTTGGACTCGGGCGGGGTTTCGACATCTATGACGATGTCGAGGAAGCCGAGCGCACGGCACGCGAGACCACCGACCGTGCCATCGAACATCTGCAACGCGGGGCCGGGAAGCCGCGCCTCCTGTGGGTTCACTACTTCGACGCGCATGCGCCCTACGCTCCACCCGAACCCTTCCGCAGCCGATACGCGAAAAATCCCTACCTCGGCGAGGTCGCCGAGGTTGATCAGAATCTCGGCCGTCTGGTCGAGGCCTTCGAGCGGACTGCGAAGGGACCCGTCGCGATTCTCGTCGCGGGCGACCATGGCGAGGGCCTCGGCGATCATGGCGAGTCGCAACATGGGAACCTCGCTTACGAATCGACGATGCGCGTCCCCTTCGTTCTCGTCGGACCGAACGTCCCCACGGGCGTCGTCGATACGCCGGTGAGCGTTCGGAGAATCTTCCACACCGTCCTCGGCCTCGCGGGACTTGAATCCGCGCAGGGCCTGCAGGGTGCGGCTTCCCCCGAGGTGGTTCTCGGCGAGGCGATGAAGCCTTTCTTGAGCTACGGTTGGCGGCCGCAGGTCATGGCGGTCGAGGGAGCTCAGAAAGTGATCTCGGCAGGCAGGAACGAGGTCTATGACCTCGTCTCCGACCCGGGCGAGGCAAAGGATCTCGCCGGCACGGTCACACCCTCACGGGCCATCCGAACCGCGCTCACGGACTATCCGATTCCCGCCCCGGGTGCGGCGCGAGCGCCTTCGAACCTGGGCGAGGAAGATCGTAAGAAGCTCGCCAGTCTCGGCTACGTGAGCGCGGGCGCCGCGCCGGTCGTCCGGAAAGACGCTCCCCGGCCCATCGACATGGTCCGGCTTTTCGGTGTGATGGAAAAGGCCTCGGGTCTCTTCGTCCGCGGTGAGTACCGTCAGGTCATCCCCCTGTTCGAGAAAATCCGGGCGGAGGATCCTCGCAATCTCGATGCTGTCCTGCGCCTCGCCACCGCTCATTCCGCGTTGGGAAACGACGCTTCCGCATTGCGGATGTTCGAGAAGGCAAGAGAACTGGCGCCGGAATCCGCGGACGTGCGAACCTACCTCGCCTTGCACCTGGCGAAGGGGAATCGCTTTGAAGAGGCCGCGCCGATGCTGGAGAAGAGCGAAGCCGAAGACCCCGGCCGTATGCCTGTCCTCGAAGCCCTCGCCCGGGTTCGGGAAAGGCAGGGGCGCGCGCGCGAGGCGATCTCGTACTGGCGGAAGATCCATGTGCTGCGTGCCCCTACCGCGGCGGAACTGGTCCGACTCGCCACCATGTCCATGGAGTTGGGGGACACGCAAGGCGCGATTGAAGCGTTCAAGACCGCCCGCGCGACGGACCCAGGGTCATTCCGGAACGATCTCGATCTCGGTGTCCTGTACCTCGCGGCACGCCGGTTCGAGGAAGCACGCGACGTCCTCGACCGCATACCCACGTCTCACCCGGACCGAGCGATGGTTCTCTTCAAACGCGCCCAGGTCAGTGTCCTGTTGAAGGAGCCTGATTTCGCGGCGCGCATCGAGGCGGCCCGCCGGGGCGCTGACGCAACGACCCGCCCCCTCATCGAACGCGAACGCCTGTTCACAGAAGGACCGCGCCCATAGAGAAAAGGCCCGGCATCTCTGCCGGGCCTTCTGGTGCGAATAGCGAGGGACTAGCGCCGGGGCACTTTGCGGCCCCCCAACTCGGACTAGAAGCGAAGACGCGCCGTCAACTCAAGACGTCGCGGATCGTAGTAGTTCCTTGGCTGGCCAAATGCTGAACTGTTGAACTCGGGTTGGATGTTGTAGCCGGTCTGCCGGTTGTAGAGGTTGAATACGTTCGCGATGAGTTGCAGCCGCACCGAACCCCTCAACTGAATGTCCTGCGTGTAGTTGAGATCGAGCTGGTGGTGGGGGTCAGAACGGCGGGAACCCGCCTTCTCGGCATACCGATTGACGTTCGATGTCGACGGCGTCAGAGCGCGATAAGGCTCATAGCTCCACAACTCCCAGGGCTGACCCGACTGGGCCACGAAGAAAGCGCCGATCGTGGCTTTCCAACTCAGGCGCCACGAGGCGGAAGCCTTCAGCATGTGGGGGCGATCGCCACGAAGCGTGCCGTCCTTGAAGTCCCACATCTGGCGGCCCGCACCATCGGCGATGTTTGAGGAGCCCATGAAGATCGACGCGTCGTTGCCGCCAGTGGTGTTGTCCTGGTCGAAATTGCCGTAATACCGGCTGCGTGTGTAAGAGAGGTTGCCCTGGCCTTTCGACCCCTGCCAGTCGATCTCGATGGAGCCTTCCCAGTAGCGGGTGTAGGCGCCATCCAGCTCGGCGATCACATAGGAGGAGGCGCTGCCGCCGGTCCCGATCTGCGTGAGCTTGGGTACGAGATCAGGGATGTACGGCTCGCGCGGAATGCCTGCGGGTGGATTGAACGTCTGGCGCGCGTTGTTCTGCGTGTCTTCCCAGAAGTGCGACGTCCGCCGATGGCGTCCGTAAACCCGCGCCGTGAGGCTGGAGTTCAGCTTCTTCGCGGTGCCCAGCAGGAACTCGTCCGTCGTGCGGGGCGTCAGGTCGTCCTGGAACAGCTTACCGGCGGAAGAGGCCACCGGAACCGCGGCGAAGAGGACGCCGCTCTGGTCGAAATACGCGTCATAGCGAGCACCCGCGAGGTTGCGAGACCATGAGGCCGCGCGAGGCAGGGAACTGGCAGCCGGCTTGTACTGCGCGAAGCCCGCGTAAAGGGTGTCCTCGCCGTTGTAGGCCCACGTCGCGCCGAGGCGCGGTTGGATCATCTTCTTGAAGCCCAGTTCGTACATGGTGTACTTCGAACCACGGGAGAACGTGTAGCCCGAGAGCGCGCTCGAGTCATCCTTGAGGTCCTGGCCGTAGAGCGTGTCCTTGCTCGTGACCACGCCCAGGTTGAACGTCCAGCGGCCCGCGCGGATGGTGTCGTTGAACTCGAGATTCAGCTGCCGGTACTCGGAGTGGATCGGCGCGATCGTGCCCACGGCCTGCTGCGAGAACGTCGCCTGGTAGAACACAGGCCGGCCGCCCTGCTGGATGCGTCCGCCCGGGGCGGTGATGAGACCCCAGCCGTTCGAGCTGCGGACCAGATCCTCGGAGTCCTCGGCGAGTTGGGCCCCGACGTGGATGTCGTGTTTCACGTTGCCCCCGAGCGTGATGTTGTAGCCGATCTGTCCGGCCTGCCGATAGAAGTCCTGGTCGTTGAACTCGAGGCCGTAGCCCACGATGCCGCCACCGGTTCGAGCGCCCGCCGCATTGGTGAAACCGTAGCGGGAGATCAACGGGGCCACGAAGGCATTCTGAACTGCGTCGCCGGCGATCGGCGTGGGAACCGAGAACCGCCCGAGCGTATCGAGGGCGTTGACGTCAAGGCGCGTCCCCACAGTGATGCTGGGAACGGCGCCCGAAATCGTGTCGGGCCGACCGCCTGTCGGATTCGCGAAGTTGGTGTACTTGAAGGTCGCGTAGCTCCGCGGGCTGATGACCCACGAGCCGTCCGCCGTGAAGATCTTCTGGAGCGCCTCGGCGCCGCTTCCCGATGTGGGGGCGGAATTGACCGCGAACTGGTCGCTCACTTCGAGTCGCTTCGAATACCGGTAGCTCGCGTTCAGAAGAATGCTCGACGAGGGAGTGAACGTCAGCTTGCCAAAGCCCTCGTTGCGCGTGCTCTTGTAATCGGGAAGCTCACCGTACGAGTTCGCCTGGTTCGCGCGTTCGACCGTAGGCCGGTAGTAGGAACCGTAGAAGTAGAGCCGGTCCTTGAGAATCGGCCCCCCAAGTCCCGCCGTCGCCCAGGCGCGGTCCTGATCGTAACGGGTTCGCGTTCCACTCTTCAGGTTCGCGCTCATGTCCTGGGTCTGGAGCCGGTAGTCGATCTGACCCGTGAACTTGTCCGTCCCCGACTTGCTGACCGAGTCGACGGTCATTCCGCCCGACCGATCGAAGTCAACGGCGCGCGCTCCGCCCTTGATCACGTTCACCTGCGCGATGTCGTGGGACGACGGCTCCGCCGCGAGGGTGCCGAAAAGAGGCAGGGTGACGTTCACACCGTCGAAGTTGTAGACGTTGTCCTGGCCGCTGCCGCCGACCGACTGGCCGCGGATCGAATCCTGCGTGTACATGACGCCGGGGAGGAGCTTCATGAGATCGCGATACTCGGTTCCCGTTGGCAACTCCGAGAGCTGCTTCGACGAGAGACCGGTGGCGACGGTGGCGGTGTCCTTGTCGATGAAGGTTGTGGTGGCGGTGACCGTCACGTCCTCGACGAGCCCGGCCACGCCCAGCTTCACGTCGACGGTCGACTCCTGGGCGAGTTGAACGTTCACCCTGCGGGTCACGCTCTGCATGCCTGAGAGGTTGAAGGTGACCGTGTACTCGCCGGGGGGCAGAGCCGGAAGGCGATAGTCGCCGTTGCCTCCGGTGACGGTGACGCGGGGTCCGGGAAGGACCCCGGAACGCGCCTCGACGGTGACGCCGGGAAGGATCGCGCCGTCGGTGGCCGTGACCGTACCGCTGACGGAGCCGGTCTGTTGCGCGAACAACGGATCGGTCATAGCAAGCAGGGATAAGGACAACAGAATGCGCAGGGCGCGGGAAAACTTCATTCGAACCTCCTCGAAAGTGTCAAAGTCTTGATCGGTCCCGAATGCCCGGACCGGTAAGCATGGATGTGCGGGGAGGCTACCACGAGGCGCGGTTCGACCCACAGCAGAGCGGCTACCGTGCAGGCGGCAGGGCGGCGAGAAGCTGCAACGCCTTTTCGTTCTGAGGTTCGGACTTCAGAACCTCGAGGGTCTCGATCCTCGCTTCATCGAGGCGGTTGAGGTTCGCGAGGGTGATGGCGAGGTTCATCCGAACCCGGGTTCGGGTTTCGTCCATGGCGAGAGACTCCCGGAACGCCGCGACCGCTCCGTCGCCGTTGCCCGAAAGAGAAAGGGCTTCCCCATAACGGCCGAGAAGCGGAGCGGAGCGCGGCTGGCCGGTCTTCATCGCCGCCTCGAAGAAGCGCACCGAGGAGAACGGGTCTCCGGCCCCGAGGAAGTACTCGGCAATGGCGAAACGCTCTTCCTTGATCAGGGCTTCTTCGACCTGAGCCAGCAAGGCAGTGGCCGGACCGATGTGGCCCTCCCGCAAATAGGCCCGGCCGATGCGGAGCCTCAGGGCGGCGACATCCTTTGAGCGAACCTGGGCCCCGACCATGAGCTGCCGGGCTTCATCGATGCGGCCGGCGACGATCAGTTTCTCGATGCCCGCGATTTCGGCTTCCGACGTGGGCCGGTTCTTGTAGTAGTAGTACGCGGCGGCGACCAATGCGGCGACCGCCAGCGCGGCCATCAACACGCGTAAGAGCGTGCGTCTCCACGAGGACGCTGGGCGCTGCGGTGCACCTTCCGTCATGGGCTTCGTGATACGCTCCTCGAGCTTCAAGAGCCCATCCTAAGCGCCCTTCAGGGGCCGAGTCGACCTTCGCGGAGAGATGCCGGAGTGGCTGAACGGGCCAGGTTGCTAACCTGTTGTGCGGGGTTTCCTGCACCGGGGGTTCGAATCCCCCTCTCTCCGCCAGCTTTTCTCGGGTCGTAGGCCCGAAAAAGCTGACAAAGAGAGGGGGCGTCGGCGCCTTACTGCGTGCGGCGTCGAATCCCCCTTCAGTGGCTTTAGAGGGCAGAGCCCTCTAAAGCCGAAGGGAATGGCCGCGGTCCTTCGCTGGCCATCGGTCTCGAATCTCAGACTGGAGCTTGAGAACCGTCACTAGACTACGCCCGTGAATCGACCGCCATACGCGGCTTGGGATCGGGCATTTCCATTCGTGGTCGTCGGGCTGGTCTTCACCGTTCATGAAGTGTGGTTTCGCTCGTTCCCGCAGATGTCGGCCTATCCGCCAGACCAGGCCGGATATCTCGAGGGCGGTCGCACACTGGTGTCTTCGACGCTTTCCCTTTTTCGGGGGAACTCGACGCCGGAAACGGTGAGGCGTGCGCGCGAGTGGTTTGATTTCTTCGGGGTGGCGTCCTTCTATGGGGTCGTCGACGCCTTGAAGCCGGACGATCTGGGGTTCTTTCGCCGGGTTCTCGCGGTGCTGAACGCCATCGCCGCGCTCGGTTGTTGTCGCCTGGCCCGACAGATCGCAGGACGGACTGCGGCGCTCGTCACCCTGTTGTTCTTCGTCACTTCTCCGGCGTTTCCTGCCGGGGCCAGCCGTCTCTATCCGGATGCCTTGACCGGGTGCCTCATCGCTTTCTCGCTTTCGCTCGCTCTGGACGCGGGCTCACGCGCGCGCTGGTGCGCATCCGGTTTCCTGATGGGCGCGGCATTGCTCATTCGCATTCAGCTCGTGCCGTGGATTCCCCTCCTGCTCCTTTTGCTCCTCGGCGCCAGCGTTCCGTGGTGGGCTCGCAACCGCGAGCGGCGAACCCGCATTGCCCGGATGTTCCTCGGGTTTCTGGTACCGGGCGCCGTGTTCGTGATCGTGTCCACGACGGCGCTCGAAACGCGCGACTATCGCGCGCCCAAGCACAACCTGCCGAAGTATCAGCCGTACGCCCTGGGCGTCTGGCAGTACCTTGATTCGGACGGTTGGGATGGGCCCTATCGACTGAGGAAGGAGCCCTTCTATGGCGCCCTCCTCGCCGCCGCGCGCCATGAACCGGAACTGCTGGAATCGCGGGCGCGACAATACGCGTTTGGCGCGTCCTATCTTTGGCAACGGCGCGACGAGTCGATTCCCCTGATTCTTGACAATGCTTTCCGGATCATCGGGCGACCCCAGAATCCGGAACACCGGAGTTTCGCCGGGGGCGAGCGGCTTCAGATCGCCCTCCACCGCGTTGCCATCCTGGCCGCGGTGGCGGGGGCGCTGATTTGTATCAGTCGCGAGGGCCTGATCGTTCTGGTCCCACTTCTCCCCGCGTTCGTGATCGCGATCCATGCCTTCGCCTTTCCCTGGCCGCGCTATGCGATGCCCGTTCTGCCGGTGGTGATCGCGCTGGCCGGCGTCGGCCTGTCCCAGGCCCGTTTCCTGTTGAGGGACGAGCGGCGGCGGCGTCTGGTTGCGGGTGCGATTCTTGGCGGATTGGTGCTGTGTCTGGTCGCGGCCGCCACTGCGGACATCGCGCCTGAAGCATCTCGATGGATCGAGCTGACCGGCATCGTGTTCCTGGTCTACGGAGCCATCAAGTCGATGGCGCCCGTCCATCCGCCCGCCTGGTTCGGATCGGCCTCGCGGCTGGCCTTCGTGCTGGTGACGATCGTCATCGTGGCCCACGCGGGGAGGTCGAGAACGTGGCACGAACGAACGCTGGCCCTGCGGCCGGGGGACGTGCTGATTCAGACGATTCCAATGGACCCGGGGGCGGTGGGCCGTTTGCGACAATCGCCTGAGCGATTTCTGGCGATCGACGCGGAGCGGAAAGACGGCGGCACCCCCGAGCCCTGGAGCGTCACCATCAATGGCGCGGCGGTGGAGCTCGCGGGCACGCTGCCGCCCATGCCGGAGTCGATTCCCTTCGTGGAAGAGGAACCAACCTTCCCTCAATGGTGGATGGCTCCCCTCTCCGACGACCTTCTCGATCGCATCGAAAGCGACGCTCAGATCCGCGCGGAGATCACCGTCCACGATCCAGAACGAGTCGTGATCAAGGGCGATCGATTCGCGAAACAGGACACGGTCCTCGATGCGCCGAGCTTTGGCGAGTGGCCCCACGCGGTGGGCCTCAAACCGGAGTACGACCGCGATTTCCGATTGTTCGTCCGGCGTCGCCTGCCTGCGCCGGCGCGGACCACCCTAAGGCGTCTCGGGGCGACAACTTCCCTCCAAACGACGGCTCGCGTGCGTGCGGTCGCCCTCGCTGACCGCCTCGGCTCCGTCTCGTTTGAGCTCAGCCGCGCCTCCAAGGCCGTCATCTCAACGCAGACGCTCGCCTTCGCCGCGCGCTCCGGGATGCGCAACCGCGGAGAGGCCGAGA
>CAZBTT010000006.1:9899-30975 GCA_964494295.1 uncultured Acidobacteriota bacterium | reverse complement strand
GTTCGCGGACGTCCCCCGCGCTCAAGGCCAGGGCGTACACGACGTTGAGGGCGAGGTACAGGAGCGTCACGATGATCGCGCCGAGCACGATCGCGCGGGGGACGACCCGGGGCGAGTCGCGGACCTCGCCCGCGAGGTATGACGCGGCATTCCAGCCGGTGTAGCCGTAGGCGATGGAGACCATCGCTACGAACATCTCCCCAATCAGGCCGGGATGGAGCGGCGGGGGGTCGCGTGTAACGGATGGGAGACGTACCGCCCGACAGTAGTGATGACCGAACATCACCAGGAGATGAGCCCCACCCCATCGGACTTGCCGATCTGCCGGTTCCTTGAAGAGAAGGGCTATCGGTTGATCTCGAAGCTCCCGAACGAGTTGATCTTCCTCCGCAATGATTGTCCGCTCAACAAAAGCGGCATGATCGCGCCGTAGTCACCCGAGGCACAACTCGCTAACCCTGGCCGGCGCGGTACATCCTCTCTTCGGCGGGCCGATACCATTCCTCCAGGCTAGCGGGGACACGCGCGTTATAGCCCAACGCCTGTCGAACTCTCTCGGACAGGGTCTCACCGTAGCTGTAGCCCAGGTGACGCGGATAGTCGAACTGCTGCTTGAGGTATGGCCGCGTCCAGGTTATCGCCAAGGATCTCCGTGGGCCATCCGTCGTGTTCACACCAGCCGCATGCCAGAGATCGGAGTTCCACTGCACGATGGACCCCTTCGGCCCAACTGCGCGCTCCGCAGTCCGAGAGAATCGCTCCTCGGTCGGTCTATCGGGCGTCCTGTGCGATCCCTTCAGGAGGTAGGTCGCGCCGTTGGTGAGCGTGAACTCATCCAGCATCACAAGCATGTTCAGCATATAGGGATTGGCCCCCATGAAGCTCCGTACATCCTTGTGCATATTTCGGAAGAACGCCGTCTTGGCAAGGTCCTTGCGGTTGGTCAGACCACAATAGGTGTTGATGATGCAAGGGGTCTTAAAGAACGCGGCCAAGTAGTCCTCGGCAGGATTCTCCTCAAGGAATTCAACGAAACAATTCCCGGGCTCCAGAATGTGCTGGACGATTCCATCGGTCAGCTCACCCAGGCCTGCCCTCTCCTGAATCGGCCGGTGGATCTCGAACGCTCGCGCCAGACCCGCCCTGAGCCTCTCGACGACCGGATCGCTCACAAGGCCTTCCAGGATCACGTATCCGTCTTCGTGCATCCTTTCATCAAAGTCTGCCAAGCTGAGTTTCTCTCTTGCCATTTCCTTCAGTTCCCGGTTGTTGTGGCTCTCGGTCAGCTTTCCCTTCCGCGTCCCAAGGCCTCTTCTTTCAAAAGGACTTTCAGTGCAGCTATCTTATCCGGGTGATGGCGTAGGTAGGTGGCCAGGTACTTCAGGTAACTCGCGTAGCTAATCGCGGCGTAGGACTGGGCCAGTTCGCGGCTATAGTGACAGATCTTCAAGCGTAGGACGTCTTTATATCGCTGTCGATACTCCGGGATCTCCAGCAGAAGCTTTGTGTGCCTCAGGAGCAGCTGGTTTTGACGATGCTTTGGCTGCGGAGAATAGATTCCTCCGCCATGCAGTCGGTAAAGCGACATCTTCTTGTCGATATATCCCCAGCCGCCGAAGCCGGCCAGATAGAATGCGAGCGACTTGTCGAGTGGAAACTCGGTCAACCACGGGGGCAGCGTGTCGATGTGAAGTCGCCTATAGACCCAGGAGTTTATCTGGCCTATCACTCCACCGGGTTGGAGAAGGTCCCCCTGGTGAAGGACGGACTTGAAGCTTGACCTTTGAGAGGCCAAGAAGCTCTCTTCCACGATGCCGCCAGTCTCGTCGACGACGCTCAGATCGTGAAAACAACCAACGTTCTCCGGATGGCTCCGTAGGTACTCGATCTGTGTCTGCAGCTTCAGGTTGTCGGTGTATCCATCGTCGCCCTCCAGATATCCGACAAACTCACCACGGGCCTCCTTTAACACGTGAACGATATGAACCCAGGTGCCCAGGTTCTTGGTTCGGAGGAAGGGCCGGATCAGGTCGGGATGACGGTCCGCGTATTTCCTTACAATTTCCTGGGTGCCATCCGTTGAGCAGTCGTCCGAGATAATCAGCTCCCAATTGAGCGTGAGCTTCTGAGACAGGACACTCTTTATCGCCTCTTCGATATAGGGTGCATGATTGTAGGTAATCAGGCAGACCGACAACTCGACTGCGCGCATGTCTCCTCTTTCCTCGGAACGGCCGGCCGGAGATTACAGTAGGATGCTCTCTGAGGCGGGCCGGAAACTCATATTTGTGAACAGGAGCTGCGATGGAGACGGTCTTGTTGTTTGGAGGTGGAAATCAGGCATCGTACTGTATCGATATTGTCGAGAAGGAGGGAAGATACAGGATAGCGGGAGTCGTCGATTCTCTCAAGGAAGTCGGCTCGATCGTCTGTGGCTACCCTGTCGTCGGACGACAGGAGCAAACCAAAGAGTTGATCCTCAGCCACGGCGTTCAGGCGGGAATCATCACCATTGGAGACAACTGGTCGCGAAGCTCGGTATATGACTGCGTCAAGGAAACCGCTCCCGAATTCCGCTTTGTGAACGCCATCCACCCCACGGTAACAATCGGGAAAGACGTAGAGATGGGGTTCGGAGTGGTTGCCATGGCGGGTTGCATCATCAACCCTGGCTGCAGAGTAGGAAACTTCTGCTTCTTCGCCACCGGCGCGCAGCTCGAGCATGATTGCCGCATGGGCGACTTTTCGAGCATTTCGGCAGGAGTCGTAACTGGCGGACGAGTCAGCATCGGCAGATATTCGGCGATTACCCTTGGCGTCACGATAATGGATAGATTGACTATAGGGGAGAACACTGTGGTCGGATCAGGCTCCCTCGTCACCAAGGACTTGCCGGACAATGTCCTTGCCTACGGAAGCCCGGCCCGAATTGTCAGAGAGCGGAAGCCGGGCGAGAGGTTCCTTCGGTCGAATTGAGGGTGGTCACTACAATCGTTTGCGGTATCGCCTGATCCCAAGATGAACGAACCTGCTACAACCGCCGTCTACACACCCGACTCGTCACTCTCCAATCCTCGCGAGATGGTGCGGAGCATGTTTCGCGATCTGGTCGGGAGCCGCGAATTGGCCTGGCGCCTCGCGGTGCGCGACATTCGGGCCCAGTACAGACAGGCCTACCTGGGCATCCTCTGGGCTTTCATCGTGCCCCTGGCAAACGCCGCAACCTGGATCTTCCTCAGTCGCACCGGTGTGGTCGCGGTGGGCGAAACCTCGTTGCCGTACCCCGTCTACGTCCTGACCGGCACCATGCTGTGGGCGATCCTGATGGACGCGATGAACGCGCCCCTGCTGCAAACAACGGCCGCCCGGGGGATGCTGGCCAAGCTCAACTTCCCGCGGGAGGCGCTGCTCGTCTCCGGCGTCTACCAGACCCTGTTCAACGCGGCCATCAAGATCGGCCTGCTGGCCGCCGCCTTGATCTTCATGGGAATAAACCCGGGCCCTAATCTCGTTCTGTTTCCCCTCGGGGTCCTCTCACTCGTGTTGGTTGGAACGGCTCTGGGCCTGCTGATCACACCGGTGGGAATGCTCTACACCGATGTGGGTCGTGGGCTGCCATTGCTGATGCAGTTTCTGATCTATCTCTCGCCCGTGGTGTTCCCGATGCCGAAGGCAGGATTGGCCGCCGCCGTTTTTCAGGCAAACCCGTTGACCCCGCTCCTTCTCACCACGCGCGACTGGCTCACTGGATTCGAACCCCAGTACCTGGGGTACTTTCTGGTCGTGAACACGGGGGCCATTCTTCTACTGCTGCTGGTGTGGATTGCGTATCGGCTGGCCATGCCCATCCTCATTGAACGGATGAGCGCCTGATCGACATGGCCGAGACACTGATCAAGGTAGACGCGGTTTCGAAGAAGTTCTGCCGCAGCCTCAAGCGGTCGCTTTGGTACGGGTTGCAGGACCTGGGCAACGAGTTGCGTGGGCGGCGGCACGGAACGGACGGGCGACTGCGCACGGAGGAATTCTGGGCCGTCCGCAACGTCAGCTTCGAGCTGAAGCGCGGCGAATGCCTGGGCTTGATCGGCCACAATGGCGCCGGTAAGACGACCCTCTTGCGCATCCTCAACGGCCTGATCAAGCCCGACCAGGGCCGTGTGGAAATCCGCGGCAAGGTGGGGGCGCTGATCGCCCTGGGCGCCGGCTTCAACCCCATCCTGACCGGGCGGGAGAACATCTATATCAATGCGGCGGTATTGGGGCTGAGCACGCGCGAGGTCGACCACAAGCTGGACGAGATCATTGAGTTCGCGGAGATTGGCGACTTCATAGACACTCCCGTTCAGAACTACAGCTCGGGCATGAGCGTGCGGCTGGGGTTCTCCGTCGCCGCCGTGCTGATCAAGCCGGATGTTCTCTTCCTGGACGAGGTTCTCGCGGTTGGTGACATCGGGTTCGTGATCAAGTGCCTCAACACGGTCCGGAGACTGACCGCCGACTCTGCGGTGGTGTTCGTGTCGCACAGCATGCAGTTCATCTCCTCGTTCTGCACCCGGGTCATGGTGCTGCAGCACGGCGAGACCCTTCTGGACAGCCCCAACCCGGCCGACGGCATTGATCGCTACTACGCGCTGGTCAGGCATGAACGCCAGACCTCGGGTACGGGGGAGGCACAAGTAGTAGGTCTGGACCTCCTAGCCGATGGCGTTCTGCTCACGGAGGAGGAGCCCAGTGTCCCGCAGGGCGCAATGATGACGGCACGCCTGCGGGTCCGTATCGATGGCCCCCGCGCCGGAGCCGAGGTCACGGTCTTCATTCATGACGAGGCCATGGCTCCTCTGGTGTGCATACCGACCTTCGGCGACGATTCGCGTCCACTCACTCTGCCGCCCGGCGAACATCTCCTCGAGATGCCGCTGGGCGCGCTCGACCTCAATGGAGGGAAGTACTCCTTCGTGGTGGGCATCAGCGACTCGAGTTCGTCGATATCGCTCGCCCGCGCCCAGGGGCTTCGACCCTTCCGGGCGTTCTCCGGCCAGACTCAATGGGGAAGGATTGTGAGGCCCTCAACGCCGCGGGTGTCTTCGAGCCTCTCCAACTAGAGCGCTCAGGGGTTGAATACACCTGCCGATTCGCGATGTATCATGTTCGAAGTCTCTTCTCGACGCCGACCCTCGGGCCGGCGGTCAGGTGCGCTACATCAAATGACAGAATCGTGGCAACGAATGCTCACACCGAAGATTCAAGCCCTTGCACAATTCAAGGCCAAGGTCGAGAAGCTCGAGCGGTCGATCAAGGCCGAGAGACGTGCGTTGCTGGCTCGGCTTCATGAGGAAGTCGGCCTCGAATCTCGGGACGCTTTGATCAAGGCGCTACGCGAGGTCGCGGACCCCGGGCCTCGCCGGGCCCCGAAGGGCCGGCCCGCCAGGCCGGCCGGGACGGCGAAACGCCGGCGGACAACCATCACTCCGGAACTGCGTGACGCGATCATCGCGGCGGTCAAGGGCGGCGCTACGGGTGGCGCGGCAGCGGCCAGATTCAAAGTGTCGCTGCCCACCGTTCAGAACATAAAGCGAGCGGCCGGCCTGACACGCCCGCCCGGCCTCAAGTAGTGAGCCAGACCCTGCATCTGCTGGGGGGGCCCAAGGCGTTCTCAGATCCCCTCCATGTAGGCCGGCCAAACGTCGGCCACCGCTCGCGCTTCCTGGCCCGTGTGGATGAGATGTTCGAGCGGCGCATGCTGACCAATGGTGGCCCGTTCGTCACGGAGTTCGAGAAGCGTATTTGCGACCTGGCCGGCGTGCGTCACTGTATCGCTTTGTGTAACGCGACTATAGCGCTGGAGATAGCCATCCGGGCCCTGGATCTTCGCGGCGAGGTCATCGTCCCGGCCTATACATTCGTCGCCACCGCTCACGCCCTTCAATGGCAGGAAATCACGCCGGTGTTCGCCGATATGGATCCACGGACGCACACGATGGATCCGGCTTCGGTCGAGCGACTCATAACGCCGCGAACCACGGGCGTCATAGGAGTGCACGTCTGGGGCCGGGCCTGCGATACAGACGCCATCGGAGAGATCGCCATGCGGCGGGGGCTGAAGGTGATGTTCGATGCGGCCCATGCCCTCGGCTGCAGCCACCGGGGCCAAATGATCGGAGGCTTTGGGGCCTGTGAGATTTTCAGCTTCCACGCCACGAAGTTCATCAACTGCTTCGAGGGAGGCGCCGTCGTCACCAACGACGATGCTCTCGCCGCGAAACTGCGGCTGATGCGCAATTTCGGGTTCGAGGGGTACGACCGCGTCGTCTACCTCGGAACCAACGGCAAGATGACGGAGATCTGCGCGGCGATGGGAATCACCTCGCTCTAGGCGATGGAAGACATCATCGCCGTGAATCGGCTCAATTACGAGGAGTACGCGCGGGGTCTGCGCGGACTGCCCGGGATCTCGCTGATCTCCTACGATCCGGGCGAGAAGAACAACTACCAGTACGTCGTGGTCGAAGTCGATCCGGACGCGAGCGCGCTCAACCGGGATGAGCTGGTCGCGGTGCTGACCTCGGAAAATGTTCTGGCCAGGAAATACTTCTGGCCCGGGTGCCACAAGATGGAGCCCTACCGTTCTTTGCAGCCGCACGCCGACCTGCTGCTGCCGGAAACGGAACGGACCGCCGCCCGGGTGATGGTGCTGCCGACCGGCCAGGGTGTTTCGAGAGAGTCGATTGGAACGATCTGCGGCATACTCACGCAGGCGGTGGCAATGAGCGCGGGAGTCCGAGCACGGCTGGCGCTGCCGTAGTCTAGCCGCAGCGTATCTAAGAGACCCGAAGAGCGCCGTTAGAATCCGTCTGATGCACAAATCACGAGTCACAGACGCAGCCGGGTTCATCGGGCCTCGCGTTGCCCGTCATCTCCTTCAAGCCGGGGTGGTGGTTCTGGACGGCCTCAGCGCCGGCTTCGTCCAACACGTGCCGAATGGGGCCGAATTGGAGCAAACTGGGTAGGGAGGCCACGAGCGTGCACCGCTTGGAACGGCCGATGACGCCTGACAAGGTTCGTTTTCCGATGCTTGCCGCCAACGCGATCGATGATGAGCTGGCGGGAACGGTTCGGGAGGGTTTCTCTATCCCTGCTATCGGCGCTCCGGCCGAGCGTACCATTGTCGATAGGGGGAATGGGGTCAGACACCCCGGGGAAGAATGAAGCAGCTTGAATCGGAGTCCGTCGAGATCATCAGGGAGGCGGTCGCCTTGGCGCGGAACCCGGTGATGATGTACTCGGTCGGGAAGGATTCTTCCGTGATGCTCCATCTGGCGCGCAAGGCTTTCCATCCGGCCACCCCACCGTTCCCACTGCTGCACGTGGACACCTTGTGGAAGTTCAAGGCGATGTACACCCACCGGGAGCGCATGGTGCGAGAGAGCGGCATGAAGCTGATCACCCACACAAACCCGGAAGGGCGGGCTGCCGGCGTGGGGCCCTTCACGCACGGCAGCAGCTATCACACCGACGTCATGAAGACCCAGGCGCTGAAGCAAGCGCTCGATCTCAACGGTTTCGACCTGGTCTTCGGCGGTGCGCGCCGTGATGAAGAGAAGAGCCGCGCGATAGAGCGCGTCTTCTCGTTCCGCGGCACAGGGCATCGGTGGGATCCGAAGGCGCAGCGGCCCGAGCTGTGGAACCTCTACAACACACGGATCCAGCCCGGTGAGTCCATCCGTGTGTTCCCGCTGAGCAACTGGACCGAGCAGGACATCTGGAGCTACATCCTCAAGGAGAACATCCCGATCGTGCCGCTGTACCTGGCGGCTGAACGCCCCGTCGTACAACGAGATGGACAGTGGATCATGGTGGATGACGGTCGCTTTCCCCAGCGCGAAGGCGAGAAGATCCTCACGAAACGCGTTCGCTTTCGGACATTGGGTTGCTGGCCGCTCACCGCGGCGATCGAATCGGATGCGAATACGCTGGAAGCGGTGATCGCCGAGACGTTCAACGCGCGCACGTCGGAACGGGAGGGCCGGCTGATCGACACCGATGAACCGGGTTCCATGGAGCGCAAGAAACAGGAAGGCTATTTCTGATGGAGACCGTGGCGGCCAAGGATGTTCGGACCTTCCTCAAGGAGCAGGGCCGCAAAGGAACGCTGCGCTTCATCACCTGTGGCAGCGTGGATGACGGCAAGAGCACCCTCATCGGTCGGCTGCTCTACGAGAGCAAGAACATCTTCGATGACCAGTTGCAGTCGCTCACCCAGGATTCGCGCCGCTATGGCACACAAGGCGAGAAGTTGGATCTCGCGCTGCTCGTCGATGGCCTGCAGGCCGAGCGCGAACAGGGGATCACTATCGACGTGGCCTATCGCTTCTTCGCCACCGACAAGCATCGTTTCATCGTTGCCGATACACCGGGACACGAACAGTACACCCGCAACATGGCAACTGGCGCGTCCACCGCCGATCTGGCCGTGATCCTGGTGGATGCGCGGAAGGGCGTGCTTGTGCAGACGCGCCGCCACAGCCGCATCGTTGCGATGATGGGCATCCGGCGGGTCGTGCTCGCAGTCAACAAGATGGATCTGGTGGGCTTCGATCCTGTCCTCTTCGATGCCATCGCAGAGGAGTACCGTGCGTTCGCCGCTGACCTCGGGATCGATCGCGTCGTGGCGATCCCGGTGTCCGGCCTGGAAGGCGATAACGTGATCCTGCGTAGCGAGCGCATGAAGTGGTACACCGGTCCGACATTGATGTCCTTCCTGGAGACGGTTGATTTGACCCCGAGGGACGAGCGTGCCGCGTTCCGCATGCCGGTCCAGTGGGTGAACCGTCCCGGCCTGGACTTCCGCGGCTTCTGCGGGCGCGTGGCAGAGGGCACCGTGCGCCGTGGCGATGCCGTGCGTGTTCTTCCTTCGGGCGTCAGCACCCGGGTCAGGTCCATTCTTTCGGGCTTCGACGAGGTGGCGGATGCGCATGCGGGAAGTTCAGTCACCATCTCATTGGAGGATGAAGTAGACGCCAGTCGTGGCGATGTACTGGTGGCGGCCGACAGGCCGCCTGAGGTCGCTGATCAGTTCGAGGCGCGCCTGCTCTGGATGGATGAGCACGCCTTGTCGCCCGGCCGCCCGTACCTGCTCAAACTGGGGTGCAAGGAGGTAACGGCCACCGTGACCTTGATCAAGTACAAGCTGGATGTGAACACCGGTGCGCACATCGCCGCGCGGAACCTTCAGCTGAACGAGATCGCGGTGGTTCACCTCTCCACCAGCGCCCGATTGGTCTTCGAGCCGTACACCACGAACCGGGTGCTCGGCAGCTTCATCCTCATCGACAAGCTCACATTCGCGACGGTCGGCGCGGGCATGATCGACTTCGCACTGCGCCGCGCCGCCAATATTCACTGGCAGGCGCTCGAGGTGGATCGCCATGCGCGGGCTGGCCTCAAGCACCAGATGCCACGCTGTGTGTGGTTCACGGGCCTTTCTGGTTCAGGCAAATCCACCATCGCAAATGTGCTGGAGAAGCGGCTGCATGCCGAGGGCCGCCACACCTATCTCCTCGATGGTGACAACGTGCGACACGGCCTGAACCGGGACCTGGGTTTCACGGAAACGGATCGAGTGGGGAACATCCGCCGCGTTGCCGAAGTGGGGAAACTCATGGTGGATGCCGGCCTGATCGTGCTGGTGAGCTTCATCTCACCCTTCCGCAGTGAGCGCCGAATGGCCCGCGATCTCTTCGCTCCCGGCGAATTCGTCGAGGTCTTCGTGGATACGCCGCTTGAAGAGTGTGAGCGGCGCGACGTGAAGGGTCTTTACGCCAAAGCCCGGCGCGGCGAGCTGAAGAACTTCACCGGGATCGACAGCGACTATGAGCGCCCCGAAGCCCCGGAGGTGCATCTGCTGACATCGGGGGCAAGTCCGGAGGCCTGCTCGGAGCTCGTCCGTGTAGTGTTGACTTGAGCGCGGATCGGCGACTCATTCTCCGTGACGCGGTTCTTCATTACTCTCGCTTCACACAAGAGCCAGGCGACGCGAGAGGTTGTTTCGATGGGAGAGGGTTTCTTGCTTGACGACGGTCTTCAGGAGCGTCAGATCCAGGTTCCAGACAGTTACTGCTGCCACAGGTTATGGGGATAGGTGCCGCAGCGGCTGTCCTGTTTGGTGAGCCGCGGCAGGCTCCGGAAACACGGTCCGGAGGAGTCCTTTCTGATTCGCAATCCAACTCCCTCACTGTCTAGAAAATGGGTCGACCCCAGATACAATCAACCCTCATGGCAAGGTCGAATCTGTTTTTCTTCGGGCACCACAAATGTGCGACCCGTTACATCATCTCCATATGCGACGAGGTCAACAGGGTTCTTGGCCTGACGAGCAAGGAGTTCCACAACGACGATATGTTCGCCCACGATCTGCCGGGCGCCTTGAAAGCGAATCCAGTAGATTTCGTCTATTACTCAAACGCGAAGATTGGGCCCGTCCGACAGCTCGGCAAAGACTTCAAGGGCATCCATGTCATTCGCGACCCGCGCGACATCATCGTGTCCGCCTATTTCTCCCATCGCAACAGCCATCCCTCGGACGATTGGCCCAAACTGGTTGAGATCCGAAATCGGCTGCTCGCCTTACCCCTCTCAGAGGGCCTGATGTATGAGCTGGAGTTGATGCGTCCACGGATAGATGACATTGCGGACTGGGACTACGAGCAGAGCACCACTATCGAGATCAAGTTCGAAGACCTGATTGTCAATCCCTACGACACTCTTTTTGACGCATTCATGTTCATCGGACTTGCTCGCGATGTGAACATGAGCTCGATAAGACAAACCGGCGGATTGTTCGCATCAAATGTCAGAAGGTTGTTAGGAAGCCATAAGAGAGACTATCTATCCTTGTCCGAGTTGGCACAGGTGATCAGGGACAACAGTTTTTCGAGTAAGACGAAAGGTCGGAGGCAAGGCGAAGAGGATGCAAAGCACCACTACCGAAAAGGGGTGGCCGGGGACTGGCGGCAGTACTTCGAACGGCAGCATATCGAGTTCTTCAAGGAGAATTACAATCGATGTTTGATCAAGCTGGGCTACGAGAAGGACATCGACTGGGCGGGGTAACAACCGGCGCCAGAGCGGCTTAAGCCCCCAAACCTTCCGCGACGAAGTGGGGGTTGGCAAACTGCGGTTTGCCGTACCGGAGTTCAGCCCAGGAAAGATCTCTTACCCGGCCGCCGGCGGCGGCGAGCACGGCGTGTCCGGCTGCGGTGTCCCACTCCATAGTCCGGCCCAGCCGAGGATACAGATCGGCCTCGCCCGCCGCGATCAGGCAAAACTTGAGCGAAGAGCCTGCGTGGGCGGAGCGAGCGACCGACCGTCCGGCGAGGAAGGCATCGAGCGCCTCCTGATCCCCATGCGAGCGGCTGGAGACAACGGTCAAACCCTCGGAGGGAGGATGCCGGCATTCGATGGCCCGGCGATGGCCCTTCTCTTCGACGAAGGCTCCGCCCCCGGCAAAGCCGCCGAACACCCGGCCCAAGGCAGGTGCGAGAACCACGCCCTGTGTAGGAACACCCTGCTCGATCAGGGCTATGTTCACAGTGAACTCGCCATTGCCGCCCACGAACTCACGAGTGCCGTCGAGTGGATCGACCAGCCAGAAGCGGTCGCCGATCACCGGCGCCGCGCCTTTCGCAGCGGCTTCCTCGGATACGACGGGGATCGACGGCGTCAACGACGTGAGTGCCTCAAGGATCAGGGCCTCCGCGCGTTCGTCGGCCTCGGTGACCAGAGAGGCGTCAGCCTTTTCACGGACGGCGAAACCTGCGGCGTAGACGCCGAGGATGGCTTCGCCCGCGGCCCGGGCGATTTCCACAACCTCGTCCAGCATCCGGCTTTGATTCACTTTCATCTCCGTTCGCCCCCGCCACCTGGCTCGGCTTACATTCTCAAATGGCTTCGCCGACCCTGAAGCGGGTGACTCGTCGGCGATGGATTCCCGTGCTCTGCATCGCGAAACGAGACCAGCATGTTCCGATAGAATAGGAGGTCTCCCGTGATCACACTACCCCTTCGTTGGAAGTTCGCGCGGTTGCATGCGCCCCGGACAAGGGCCGGATCCGGTTGCCCGCCTGCGGCAAGTCTCGACGGAGGGGCGCCGGATGGGTTCGACCGACCGAGGAGTTCGCGGATTGTATAGGCAGGGCATCAAGGGTTGGTTGATCTGGCGGCAACCTCGTTATGGCGCATAGGCTTCGGGAGTTAAGGGGCCGCTTCGCACTTCTAGCGCTAGGGTGCATCGTCGGGGTCGCCCTGTTCGAGGGTGGCGTCAGAATGCTCTGGAACGAGCTGGCCCCGAGGTATGGCTTCTTCGAATACTCCCCCGATGGACAACTCGAACTATCCGAGGTGTTCGTTCCCAATCCTCACATTGGTTGGACGCGGCTTCCGGCCCGTCGATTCCTGTATCGCCAGCCCGAGTTTGAGGTCGAGTTCGTCACGAACAACCAGGGATTCCGGGCTGAAACCGATTTCGATCGCCAAAGCGACGAACTACTGGTCGCGTTTCTGGGCGACTCCATTACGGAAGCGGTGCAGGTACCACAGGCGGAGACTTTTGCCGGGCTCATAGAGCGCGGGATGCGTGGGGCCGGGAAGCGTGTCCGTGTTCAGAATTACGCCGTTTCGAGCTTCGGATTCCCCCACTACTTGCAGGTGTACCGCCACTTTGCCCGTCCGCGCAGGCCCGACCTCGTCGTGGTGTTTGTGTTTCCGCCGAATGATGTAGAGGACTCCTCGCCACAGCGACGAGGTCCCCGGGAAGTTAGACCGTCCTACGATCTGGTCGGAAACGGCGACATTCGTGACGTCCTGCCTTTCACCTTCGAGCCAGGCCCCGCCGCGCCACACCCTGCTTGGTCGGGTATCAAAGGCTTTGCGCGTCGGCACTTCGCGGTCTACCGGCTCATGCTTTGGCTCAGGTACGCCCCCCCCCAAAGACCACCCAGGGGCCAGCGCGGCGAGCAAGACTCCGTCTACAACGTGCCCCCCTCCCCCTATTTCCAGAAGGCCTGGCGCCACGCCTCCTGGGCATTTGAAACGCTCCGGCAGGAGACGGCGTCCGATGGAGTTCCGCTACTGAGCGTAATAGTCCCCGGAAGAGAGACCGTAGATGACTCGGCCTGGTCGAAGGTAGCGAGCGTCACTCCTGGGGCGGACCGCCATGCCCATATCAGGAGCCTCAGCGATATGGTCTCCGCGAACGGGGAACAGGGGGTCATAGACATGAGTCCGGACTTCGAGGCGGCCTACAGGTCGGGTCGCGCAATGCACTACACAAACGACGGTCACCTGACCAAGGCGGGTCACGCGGTGGTCGCCGAGCGCACACTTCCTCTTCTGGCTCGTATCCTCGAAGCAAGGACGAACGGCATTCATCCAGCCCGCTGACGGCCGCGGCGCTTATCGCCACCTGCGTGAATAGGCCTGCGGCACAATAGAATCTTCGGGATGCTCAAGTCTCTCGTCACCGGTGGAGCCGGGTTCATCGGGTCTCACGTTGCCCGTCATCTGCTGGAAGCCGGGCACACGGTGGTGGTCCTGGACGACCTCAGCGGCGGTTTCGTCGACCATGTGCCCGCGGGCGCTGAGCTCGTTCAGGGCACGATCCTCGACCATGCGCTTCTTGGCCGCCTCTTCGACAAGCACCGCTTCGACTACGTCTACCACCTCGCCGCTTACGCGGCCGAGGGATTGAGCCATTTCATAAAGCGCTTCAACTACGAGAACAACCTCGTGGGCAGCGTGAACCTCATCAACGAGTCGGTGAAGCACGACGTGAAATGCTTCGTCTTCACCTCATCCATCGCGGTCTATGGCGCGCTCAAGCCGCCGATGCGCGAAGAGGACACGCCCCACCCCGAGGACCCCTACGGCATCGCCAAGCTGGCGGTGGAGCAGGACCTGCGAACCACCCGTGAAATGTTCGGTCTGCCCTATGTCATCTTTCGGCCTCACAACGTCTATGGAGAACACCAGAACCTCGGCGACCGGTATCGCAACGTGGTGGGCATCTTCATGAATCAGCTCATGCAGGGCAAACCCCTGACGGTTTTTGGCGATGGGCTGCAGACGCGCGCCTTCAGCTATATCGACGACGTGGCCCCATGGATCGCCCGATCTTCGGAAATTCCACTGGCGAGAAACGAGATCTTCAACATTGGGGCTGACGCCGAGTATTCGGTCAAGGAACTCGCCGAAGCCACCATGGCGGCCCTGGGCATCCGTGGCGAACTTCGCCATCTGCCTGCCCGGCAGGAGGTGGTTCACGCCTACGCCGACCACTCCAAGGCAAGCCGCGTCTTCGGCATGGGGGCGCGCGTCTCGCTGCACGAGGGTCTCGGCCGAATGGCCGGATGGGCGAAGGGCGCCGGCATCCGGAAGAGTCAGCGTTTCGAGAACATTGAGATCGATCGTGGTTTGCCGGCCATCTGGAGGGAAGACTAAGCCGCCCGCATGCGGCGTCCTTGATGCCTAGCGTCCTTTTTGTTGCCGCCCACCGTCTCAACCGCGCGCCGAGCCAGCGGTTTCGCTTCGAGCAGTACATCGCTCATCTGGAGTCGGTGGGAATCGAATGCGTTCTTTCCCCCCTGCTCTCGGCGGCGGACGATCGCCTCTTCTACGGGAAGTCGAGCGCCCTCCTGAAATCGTGGGTGCTCGCTCGGGGCGCATTGCGGCGAACGAAGGACGTGCGGCGAGCCGGCGGTTTCGACGCCGTGTTCGTGCAGCGCGAAGCCTTCTTCGGCGGCTGGCCGGTTTTCGAGCGGGCTTTCAAGAGAACAGGAACACCGCTCATCCTCGACTTTGACGACGCCATCTGGCTGCTCGATGTTTCCGAGGCCAACCGAAGGTATGGGTGGCTGAAGCGGCCTCAGAAGACTGCCGAGATCGCCAGGCTGGCTGACCTCGTGATCGCGGGAAACGCTTTCCTGGTCGACTATGCCAGGACGCATAACCCTTCGGTCCGACTCATCCCGACCACAATCGACACCGAGACCTACACGAGGACGGTGGCAAGAAGCCGGGCGGAGAACGTCTGCATCGGCTGGACCGGTAGCACGACCACGATCAAACATTTCCACCAGTGTGTTCCCGCACTGATGCGGGTCAGAGAGCGATGGGGCGACCGCGTGCATTTTCGGGTGATCGGGGACGGTTCGTACCGGAACGAAGCCCTGGGCATTCAGGGGGAACCATGGGACCCCGCCACGGAAGTCGCCCGTCTTTGCGCCATGGACATCGGGATCATGCCGCTGCCCAACGATGAATGGTCGCTTGGAAAGTGCGGGCTCAAGGGGCTGCAGTTCATGGCCCTCGAGATTCCGGTGGTCATGGAGGACCTTGGAGCGAACAAAGACATCGTCAGTGATGGCATGGATGGGTTTCTCGCCTCCGGAGAGGACGAGTGGGTGGCGAAGCTCTCCTCCCTGGTGACATCACCGGACCTTCGGGAAAAGCTCGCCGTGGCCGGCAGGGAGACTATCGAGGCGCGTTTTTCCGTGAACTCGCAGAAGGAGATTTACGTCGAGGTCCTGAGGAACGTCTTCCGAAGAAAACAAGCCCGATCTTGAGCCCCCACGTCGTCGACCCGAGCCAAAAAACCCAGGTCCTGAGAATCTTCTCCCGCCTGAACATCGGCGGCCCGTCCCTGCACGTGATTCATTTGTGCTCCGGACTTTCGGACTTCGGTTTCAAGACCCGGCTGGTGGTCGGGAAGACGGATCCGCACGAGGGGGACTTTCTCGATCTTGCGAAGGCCCGTGGCGTTGAGCCAACCGTCTTTCCGGAACTGGGTCGAGCCATCCGGCCCGTCAACGACCTTCGCGCTCTGTTCCGGTTGTATCGACTCATCCGGCGCGAACGCCCCTCGATCGTTCACACCCACACGGCCAAGGCCGGCGCCCTGGGGCGAATGGCGGCGCTGATGGCTCGCGTACCGGTCGTCGTTCACACGTATCACGGCCACGTCTTGTCCGGATACTTCCACCCCCTTACAAGTCTCTTCTTCCGGGGTGTTGAGCGGGCTCTCGGCCACGCCACCGATGTCCTGCTGACAGTTTCCGAGTCCGTGAAGGACGATCTCGTATCTCTGGGAGTGGCTCCGGCAGGCCGTGTGCGGGTGCTGCCACTGGGCCTGGACCTCGAACCCCTGACCCGGCCGCTTCCTCGAGGTCTCCTGCGAACGCAGGCCGGCTGGGCGGAGGATGTGCCCGTGGTTGGCATCGTCGGACGACTGGTGCCGATCAAGGACCTCGATACGTTCATCTCCGCGGCCGCGATCGTGGCGAAAGCGTCGCCGAGCGCCCGGTTCGCGGTTGTGGGCGACGGCGACGAACGCGCCCGGCTGGAGCCGTGGGCAAACTCGGTTCTTGGCGATCGGGTACATTTCTTCGGCTGGCAGAAGGACACGCCGGGCGTGTTCGGCGACCTTGATCTCGTGGTGAACACCTCACTCAACGAGGGCACGCCCGTCGCCCTTATCGAGGCTCTTGCCGCCGGCAGATCGGTGGTGGCCACATCGGTAGGAGGCACACCCGACCTCCTTGGTGGAGGGTCTTGGGGGACCCTGGTGCCGGCCCGCTCACCCGAGGCGGTGGCCCGCGCAATCGGCGCGGCTCTCGACACGGCCAAACTACCCGATCGAAATGCCGCGGAACGTCAGGCGAACGTGGTGAAGCGTTATTCCGTGGCTCGGCTGCTCGACGACATGGCGTCGCTCTACCGCGAACTTCTCGAGCGGAACCACGTGTGAGGTCGGCTGGCGAAGCCGCTGGTGCCACGTCTGTTGCGGGTAAGCTCGTTTGATGATCGGCTCAGAGGCGGCAGCGAAGGCGTTGGCGCGCAACGCCTTCGCCGTGCGCGCCCTCGCTGCCATAGTAATTCACTTCTTCGTGAGGCCCGGGCTCTTCGCGCCGGACGAGTTCACCTATGACTCTGGCGCCAGGATCGTGGCCGCCTACTTGAGCGGGGACTTCCCGGTGGAGCCCACTTTCCGTGGCGAGGGCCGGGGCTTTTACTACATCGTCGGAGCGCTCTATCTCCCGTTCGGCCCGGTCCCTCTGCTCGGAAAGCTGCTGAACGCCTGGATCGGCTCGCTCGCGGTGCTCGAGTTGTTTCGCCTGACCCGCCTCATCGGCGGAAGCGACACAGCGGCCTTTCGGGCGGCCAAATTCATGGCGTACTTTCCTTCAATGATCCTGTGGTCTTCTCTACTGATACGCGACGTGTGGGTTCAATGGCTGCTGCTTCGGCTGGCCAGGGAAATGGCCGAACTGAAGGGGCGCATGATTCTGCGCCGGGTTATGTCAGCCTTCGTTCTGATCTGGGCCCTGACCGAGTTCAGGGCCTACCTCCTGTACGCCGCGGTGGGACCTTTTGTGCTGTCCTTCATCGCGGGTCGATCGAAAGACATCGTGCGGAACCTGGCTCTCGGTTCTTTCCTGGCGTTGGGCCTCACCTACGCTGGAACCCAGTCCTCCGATGTCGGCGGAAAGATTCAGAACTTCGATCTTGTGGAACTCCAGCGGTTGCGATCCTGGAGTTCGTTGGGAAACGTCGCGGACTCGGGGTTCGCAAACGACGCGGATGTTTCGACCGTGGGTGGTGCGCTGTCCTTCCTTCCGATCGGTCTGGCCTACTTCTTCTTCGCCCCGTTCCCCTGGCAGATCGGCTCGATCCGTCAGTCCCTCGCAATTCCCGAGACACTCTTCTTCTATACCCTGGTCCCCGGGATCATTTCCGGGATCCTCTTCCTCCTTCGGAAGCGACTGGGCGATTCCATGGGCGTCCTGCTCGTTACGATGACCGTGACCTTCGGCTACGCCATCGGCCAGGGGAACGTGGGAACGATGTACCGGCACAAGGCTCAGGTCACCGGCTTCTACTACGCCTTCGCGGCCATTGGCATGGAACAACTTCGAAGGCGGACCGCGGCCCAGTACCCGGGGCACATGATCCCGACGACTCGACCCTTGCCGCCGAGCCCCATAGCGGCTAGAGGCGACAGATCTTCGCTTTCATAGAGCCGGATTACAGATTGGCGGCCAGAATGCCTTTGGAGCTTATCGGTGAGGGCCTTCTCCTTGCCGCGCTCATCGGCGCCCCGTGGCTCTACGGTTCGGTCGAGGACAGCGTTCGTTACTCGCTTTGTGCGGTCCTGCTGATCTCGAGCACCCTGTGCCTGTGGCCTGACCTGCGGGGGCAGCACCTTCCGCGCGGTGTGGGCATCGCCTTGCTCTTTCCGGCGGTCGCTGTCGTCCAGGTTCTTCTTCGACAGACAACGGCCCCGGTTCTCACTCTCGAGGCGGCGATCATCGGCTTCGCTTTCGCCATGGTGTGGGCCCTGGTCGACGGACGAGCCGCCTCATCGTCCACGAACACCTCCAAACGGCTGGCGCTCGCGCTGCTGCTGGTTTGCGTTTCCGAATCCGCGTTCGCCGCCGTTCAGTGGTCAACCGATCGCGCGGCCCTCTTTGGGCAGCGCAGCGGTTTGCAGACGATGCCCTTCGGCTCGTATGTGAATCACAACAACTTCGCCGGTCTTGTCTCCCTCGGTGTGCCTCTCGCGGTCGCGATGGCGGTGGGCGACCTCAGGCGCTCGGGGAGGTTGAGCCCGTGGGGTCTGGGGCTTCTGGGCATCGCCTGCGGTTTGACGATCACCGTATTCGCGAGCGGAAGCCGGGGCGGGGCGATAGCACTCATTTTCGGCTTGCTGGTCCTCGCCCTGATCGCCGCGAGCTTTCGCCGAAAGGCGGCGGATGACGGGCGGCATCGGTCGTGGCTTGGCCCACTCGCGATCGGCGTGGTCATCCTCGTTGTGGCGGTACTCGCGATTCCCACTTCGACGCGTTCTCGGCTCGCCAGCCTTTTCGAGACATCCGGCTCGACCAGTTATCGGATCGACATAGCGGGCGCCTCTCTTCGCGCCTTTGTCGACCGGCCCATCCTCGGCTCGGGTCTCGGGGCCTTTGGCGATGCGGTCGCGCCTTTCAAGACGAGTCATGGCGATGTCCGATCCAATCGGGCGGAAGCAGATCTTCTCGAGTTCGTGGTCGAGGGTGGCGTGATCCTCGTTGTGATCCTCCTGCTCTTCGGTCGGTTCGCCTGGAGGTCGGCGCGCCACGAATTGATCCACGGCAGGAGCCGCAGCGGCAAGTGGCTGCGCGCGGGCGCCCTGGCGTCGTGCGCCACCATGTTGATCCACTCTCTCTTCGACTTCGGTTTCCGGATTCCCGCCAACGCCCTGGCCTTCGCGGTTCTGCTCGGTATCGCCACCGCGAGGTCCGAGGGCACGAGACCGGCCGCTGCCTGGACTCGTCGCGCCTTCATAGCGTTTATGGCTTTGTCGACGTTTGCCGGCGTGTATCGAAGCGTCGGCGCCGCGCAGGAGCGAGCGGCCCTTGCCCGCACCTCGCCGGAGAGTCGACTGGCCGCTCTCGAGGAGGTTGTGAACGCACATCCCTACCTCGATGGAGCGCGAAGGCAACGCGGTCTCGCCTGGCTCGCCCTGGCCTATAGCCACGGGCAATACGATGCGGCTCGGCTGCAACGCGCCCACAACGATCTCCAGGCCGTGGTGAAGATGAGACCCCACTGGGGCGAGGCCAGAACGGATCTTGGCTGGGTGAAGTACTACCAGGGAAACATCGGCGAGGCGAAGCAGGAAATGAAGGAAGCGGCGCGACTCGATCCCACCCACATGGGTATCGGTCTTGCGTACGCGCAGGTGCTGGCGTGGTCGGGTGAAACCGTACGCGCCGTCGAGGAACTTGCCCGGCTTCGCCGCATGAACCCGTCCTGGCCGCGGGCGAACGCACGCGATCTTGCGGCTTCATGGACGCAGGATGCTTCGATTCTGGCGAATATTCCCTAAAATGCCCGCCAGCGCCTGACGTGACGGCCTTCACAAGCCGAACGGGCATGCGCGGATATCATTCGGGTTCCCCCAAAAACCGTGCAGAACCAAGGAATTCGCAGGTCCGCGTTGTGCCTGAAGACGCTGAAGGTCTGCCCGAATCTCCATGAACCCAACCGCCGTCCTCACGATTCCCATCGCCGCCGCCCTCGCCACCGTGGCGCTGGTGCCCGTGGCGCGCCTGCTCGCGCGGAAAACCGGGGCGATCGATCTTCCCGGCGAGCGAAAAGTGCACAAGGCGCCCGTCGCCCGCCTGGGCGGCGTAGCGCCGGCCCTGGTCTTCTGGGCGACCGCGGTTCTAGGTTTTGGCGCGCTCAGCAGTCCTTTTTTTCAGAATTTTCTGGGCGAGGGTTTGCAGGACGCACCCAGGGTAGGGCCAAAGCTCCTCGGAATCCTGCTCGGCAGCTTCATCGCCTTCTCCACCGGCCTCATCGACGACATCTTTGGAAGCAGGTTCCCGTTCTGGGCCAAGGCCCTGGGCCAATTTTCCGCGGCTCTGTGCGTGGTTCTGGGCGGGGTGACCACAAGCTTCCTGCCTCACCCGTTCTTGAACGCCGCGCTCACGATCTTCTGGCTGGTCGGCATCACGAACGCGTTCAATCTTCTGGACAACATGGATGGCCTGGCCTCCGGTGTGGCTCTCATCGCCAGTTCGGTGCTCGTGGTGAACGCGCTCACTTCCGGCGAGAACCTGATCGCGGCGTTGACGCTCGCGTTCATCGGAGTGCTGATCGGCTTCCTGTTCTTCAACTACAACCCGGCGTCCATCTTTCTGGGCGACTGCGGGAGCCACTTCGTGGGCTTCGTTCTGGCTTCCATTCTCCTGCTCGAGCGCTACACCACCAGCGCCAGCAGCTCGTATTTCCCGGTCCTCATGCCGGTGCTGCTCCTGGCCATTCCCATCATCGACACGACGACGGTGGTGATCATTCGACTTCGCGAGGGCCGGCCCATTTACGTGGGCGATGCCCGCCATCTCTCCCACACCCTCGTCGCTCGGGGTTTTTCGCAGAAGGGCGCCGTCCATCTCATCTACCTGATGACGCTCTGCCTTGGGCTGTCGGCACTGCCGCTGCGTGACGCCTCGCCGACCGAGACACTCATCATGCTCTTCCA
>CAZBTT010000006.1:0-9889 GCA_964494295.1 uncultured Acidobacteriota bacterium | reverse complement strand
CTTCTTCAATCCGCCTGTTTTATTGCCGTCATCATTCTCCTCATGTTCTCCGGACCCCGCCACGTGGTGAAGCCATGATCGTCTCGCTGCTCGTGCTTCTGGCGGCCGTCTCCCCGCCGCAGGCGCAGCCTCCGGTTCCCTCCACGAACTACGTCGTTTCAATCCTGAGCGAGATCGAAGGCGACGATTTTTCACTGCGCTTCGTTTTGAGCGGACCGCCCAGCACCTATTCGTCGATACGCGAAGGCGACGACATCGTTGTGCGTATCGACGCCGAGCCGCTCCCCGGAATGAGCCTGCCCGCAGCTTCGGGCCCAATCCGCGCGCTCAGCCTGGGCGACGGGCCCGGCTTCAACCTTCGGGTAACGCTTGGAGAACTTCGCGAGCACGAAATCCTGCGCGAATCGGCATCCCTGCGCCTCGTGCTCAGGAAACGCGCGGAAGAGCCGGCTCCCGCACCCGTCGCGACGCCAACGCCGGGCCTTGACGCTCTGGTGATACTGGCGCCCTCGCCTTCTCCGACTCCCGTGCGACAAGCCGATCCCGTGGGCGACGATACCGCCAATCTCTACCGGCGCCTCTTTCCCTCCACCTCCGACCCGTCCTCGATTGGATCTCTGGGCGGGGGCGCCGATACCGGCTCGCCGGAGAACTGGTATTCGGATTTCCGGTGGCTGGGGCTGCAGGTCCGGCCCTGGATTTCCGTGAGCTACGTCGACGCTGAAACCACGGAGGTCCAGACCAACAAGGTCACCGCGGATTCGTACTGGGTGATCCAGCCGAACCTGGGCCTTGGTCTCAGCCCCAGTTTCGGCGGGCCGCGCGAAGGTCAGTGGCGGATCAACTACACGCCTCGTTTTCGCCGCCAGCTCGACTTGAATCTTCCCCAGCTCGGCTCGCACTTCTTCGACGTGGGCGTGGACCAGCCGGTGGCGTCTTTCGGCGCGATCTACGGCACCTACCATTTCTCGAAGGGTGTGCTCGAGACCGATGAGATCGATCCGGGCCGCGAGTATGGCATCGGACTCAACCGTGTGGTCGACACCTCGCTGGAGCGCTTCCGCCGGCATAGTTTCCTCCTGGGCCTGCGCTTCGACTTCGTCGCCGACACACAACTCGACGTCAACGTAGGCAAGACGCGCGTGCGCTACGGCAATGATCCCGGCGAGTCACAGTTCGTCTTCGGCGAGCGGGCCTTCTTCGACTACGACACCCAGACACTCAACGCCTCGCTGCGTCGGGAGATGGGTGAAAGCCGAATGCTGGGCCTGGTGTTCGGCGTGCACGACACCCCGGCCCAGGTCGAACGAAAGCAGATCGAGGGCCGCGGGTACTCGTATGGTGTCTCGCTCGACGGCGCGATCGCGGCGCTCACGTCGGGCCGACTTCAGATCGGCTATCGCACGCAGAAAAACCCGAACGCGGGCGAAGGCGGGCGCAAGTACAAGAGCATGACGTACGTCGCCCAGATCGCTCGCGAGATCTCGGAAGACACATCCATTGGCATCGGCGCCGATCGAAAACTGAACCTGTCGGCCTATGAAGACAACGCCTTCTACGTGGCCGACTCCCTTCGCGGCGACGTGACCACGCGGCTTCCCTTCGCGGTATATCTCCGGGGCGGCATCGCCTTCCAGACGAACGGCTACAAGGCGAGCCCGCAGTTCGAGCCCTCCACGGGCCAGTTCGAATTGCGTCGCGACAAGCTGCGAAGCTGGTCGGTGGGCCTGACCCGAAACCTCTTCGAATGGGCCTTTCTGCGGTTCGACTACACGGCGGAGCGCCGGAATTCGAACCTCGACCGATTCGACATCAAGACCCGTTCGCTGACTTTCCAGCTCGGCCTCGGGTTCTTTGGAAAACCCGGTCGTCAGGGGGCACCGTCCTGGTGAACCTTCTCTCCATCCTCCTGATCGGCGCGACGCTGGGCGGAAGCTCGGCGCAGACCCAGCCGTCTCCGCTGCCCTCACCATCGCCATCGCCGACCGGCAGTCCGGCCTCCGCCTACGTGGTGGGCCCGGGCGACGTCCTCGAGGTAACGGTCCTCGGCCAAGCCGACGTCTCGAGGAGCACCACCGTCCAGCCCGACGGCCGGTTCACCATGCCCCTTCTTGGCGAGATCGAGGTCGCAGGGAAGACGGTGGCAGAGATCCAGACCCTCATCACGGAAGCCCTTTCGAAGGACTTTCTCGTCAACCCCCGCGTGGAGGTTCGCGTGCGGGAGTACGCGAGCCAGTTCGCCCTGGTCCTGGGTGAGGTGGTTAGCCCGGGACGCCGGGCCCTTCGCGGCAGCACGCGCCTGATCGACCTGTTGATCGAGTCCGGCGGTTTTCGGCCCAGTGCTTCGGGAGTGATCCTGGTGCAGCGCACCAACGGGGCCTTCCCGAATGGTGAGAAGACGCTGCGCTTCCGCCTCGGCAACACCGCGGGAATGACCGAGCAGGATCGTATGAACGCCGAGTTGGTGCTGATGAACGGCGACGTGGTGACAGCGGGTCCGAAGTATTTCGTGACCGTCGACGGAGAAGTGGCCCGGCCCGGCCGAGTGGTCATCGAAAACGACCTGACCCTGCTCGGCGTCATCGCGGAATCCGGCGGTCTGGCGAAGTTTGGTTCATCGAAAATCCGAATCATTCGCCGGAAGGCCGAGGGCGTCGATATCACCGGCTTTGGCGCCTGCGATGGCGCCGCCGAGGACGTCTGCCTGGTGGTCGACATCAAGGACATCCGCAAGGGCAAGGTGCAGGACGTGCTCCTGGCTCCGAACGACAAAGTGGTGGTCTCGAGGCGTCGGTTCTAACGCCCTGAACCGTCCGGGCGGCGTAGAGTTCAGTTGATGTCAACCACGGCCTTCGGCTCGGGCGTCGACGGTGCGCCACCCCAGGGCGATGGGAACGACCTCGATGTCCGCTACTACGGAGGCGTGTTGTGGCGCGGACGGTGGCTTGTGGTCGTGGCCCTCGTTCTTGGCGTCGCCTTGGCGTCCCTGATCGCGTACCTGCAGATTCCCGAATACGAGGCGCAGGCCCTCGTGCAGATCGAGCCGCCCGTACCTTTTTTCATGGGTGTGAACGAGGCACTGATGGGCGGCGGCGGCTACTGGCAGAACGCGGATTTCTACAACACGCAGTTCCGCATCATCAGGTCCAAGGCCATCGCCGACAAAGTGGTCGACGAACTGAAGCTCAAGGACAAGGTGCCCTTCAAGGACTCGCCTGATCCCTCTGCGTTGTTCCTGAGCCACGTAGTGGTGGAACCGGTGACGGAAAGCCGGCTCACCAACATCAAGGTGTCCCACGAGGACCCCGCGGAGGCGGTGCTGTGGGCGAATCGCGTGGCCGACGTGTACATCCGCCACTCCCTCGACCAGCGCATCGAATCGGCGCGCAAGGCCCTCGACTGGCTCCAGGAGCGGCTCAATTCCACCGCCTCCGAGATGAAGGAGCAGAACGATCGCCTGTATCGGCAGTACCAGGAACAGGACTTCGTTCCCGTCGGCGCGGGCTCCACGGTGTCGACGTCCCTCGACAAATTCCAAGGCGAACTCGTGGAGGTCCAGTCGAAACGCATCGCGCTCGATGCCGCCTACCGCCAGGCCCTCGACCTGCAGAAGCGGGGCGAGAGTCTCGAGAGCGTGCCCCAGATCGCCCAGGATTCCACCTGGGTGGGCCTGCAGGCCCAGGTCACCGCAATGGGTCTGGAGCGGCAGAGGCTCAAGGAGAAGTATCGCGACACCCATCCCGAGATCGTGAGGATCGACGGATTGCTCAAGGGCCTTCGGCAGAAGAAGGACGAGCGGGCGACCGACGTGATCGCTCTCATGGAGAAGGAACGCTCGCAGCTTCAGAAGCGAGAGGCCCAGCTCCAAGGAGCGGCAGAAGGGCAGAAGCGGATCGCGGCCACCCAGAATCGCCGCGTGGCCGAGCTCGACACCATCAAGAAACAGGCGAGTTCGGCATCCGGCCTTTACGAGGTTCTCCTTCAGAAACTGAACGAGTCGAACATCGCGGCCTCGGTCCAGACCAACAACATCGCTCTCATCGAGAAGGCCGCGGGGGCTCGCAAGGTCCGGCCCGACCAGAAGCGGGCCGCTCTCATGGGCCTGGTCATCGGACTGCTTCTGGGTGTCGGCCTGGTCCTTGGCCGGGACTACTTCGACAACACCATCAAGGACCCGGACGAAGTGGAGCGGTACCTCCACCTGGATCTTCTCGCCGCCGTGCCGAAACACGACGAGACGAACGTGCACCTCGTCACCGAGGCCTACCAGAACCTGCGCACCGCGCTCATCTTCGCGCGGCGGGAGGATTCGGGCCAGGTGGTTCTCGTCACCGGCACCGCGCCCCAGGAAGGCAAGACCGCGACCATCGTGAACCTGGCGAAGCTCCTGGCCGCCTCAGGCGAGAAGACGCTGGTGATGGATCTCGACCTGCGGCGGGCCCAGGTTCATCGGCGACTCGGGGTCAACAAAGAGCCCGGTTTCAGCGACTACTTCATCAAGCGCGAGGAACTGGACAAGCTGATTCAGCCGACGAAGTCGCCGAACCTCTTTGTGCTCACCGCGGGCGCCTTGCCTCCGAACCCCCCGGCGCTGATCGCGCGAAAACAACTGGGCGACCTGCTCGATCGCCTGCGTCGCCACTTCGACTGGATCCTCGTCGACTCGCCGCCGCTCGCTTCAGTCACCGACGCCCTCCTGCTCGCGCGCTACTGCGACCTCGCCGTGTATGTGGTGCAGCACAACAAGGTCGACAAGAGGGCGATCAAACGAAACATCGCGGCATTGCAGAAAGCGACACCGAACCTCATCGGCGTGGTGATCAACGCCCTGGATGCCAAGACGCGTGGTCAGTACTACTACTACTATCACCAGGACCACAAGGCGACTGGTGAGATCGCCCGCCCCGGATCCAAGCCCGCCGCGGACTGATTTCTACGCGCGCATCAGGGTGGCACCCCAGTTCATCCCGGCGCCGAAGGCGACCATGAGGATGAGGTCGCCCTTCCTCACCTTGCCGCCCCGTGCGGCCTCGTCGAAAAGAAGAGGAATGGTGGCCGCGGTGGTGTTGCCGTAGCGCTCGATGTTGTGGATCACTTTTTCGGACGGAATGCCGAGCTGCTTCGCACAGTATTCGTTGATGCGCATGTTGGCCTGATGCATCAGGACCAGGGAGAGATCCGCGACGGTGACCCCGTGACGTTTCATCACCTCGGTCGCCACTTCGATCATCCGGGTCGTGGCCATTTTGAACACGGCCTTGCCGTCCATCACCGGGACGTGATCGCCGCGCTGGAACTGCTCGGGGCTCGTATAGGGGCGGAAGCGGAAGCCGGTGCCCGGTACGTAGAGTTTCTCGAGCTCCTTGCCGTCGCCGCACAGAATGGTCTCGACGATGCCGCGGTCCTCACCCTCGTGCGCCTTGATGACGACGGACGAAGCGGCGTCGCCAAAGAGGACGAGGAGGTGGCGGAAACGGGAGTTCCACTCGAAGTCCTCGGGGGAAATCGGGCCGGGGTCGCGCCCATAGATCACATCCCAGGTCTTCTGGGAAAAGGGCATGAAACCGGTGTGGACCTCGGCGCCCACGAGGAGAATGGTCTTCGCGAGACCGGAGCGGATGTGCGCGTCGGCCAGCTGCAGGCCGTAGAGGAAACCGGCGCATTGCTGACGGATGTCGAAACAGGGAATCTGTCGAAGGCCGAGCCGGTTCTGATAGATCCCGGAGTTGCCCGGAAAGTAGTAGTCGGGAGTCATCGTGGCCGAGATGACGAGATCGATCTCTTCGCGCGGCACACCGCTGTTCTCGATCGCCCGCTCCGCGGCCGCGACGCCCAGATCGGAGGTCGAGGTGCCGGCATCCACGTAGTAGCGGGTCTCGACCCCACTGCGCTCCCGCACCCACGCATCGTTGGTGTCGAGGACCTTCGACAAAGCGTCGTTCGTGATCCGGTTTTTCGCGATTTCCGAACCGCTCCCGACGATGATGGCGCGTGGCATGGGCGGACTCTCCTGCTTCTTGCGGGGTCAGGCTCGGGGACCGAAATACCCGAGCTTGTAGCGCAGCACCACATTGTCGCGCGAGGGAACGCGCACCACGATGCGGCGGTAGCGGCCGTCTCTTCTGGCGTTGGTCGGCACGTATCCCAGACTGTACTGGGTCCGCATCTCCTCGGCGATCCGGTCGTAGACCGATTCGAGTTCTTGAATCTGCGCGGGGAAAAACGCCTGCCCGCCAGTCTCGCGGGCGAGCACGGAGAGCAGGTGCGTCGCCTGGGAGAAGGCAGCCCGGCCCTTGTCGCCCTCGAAATCGGAAGTGAGCCGGATCGAGTAGATGGAGATCTCGGCCTTGCGGGCGAGGTCGATGACCTGCTCGTCGGTGACGATCGACGAGGTGTTCTCGCCGTCGGAAAGCAGGATGATGGCCTGGCGGCGCGCGCCCGGCCCCGACTGCTTCTCCTTCTGGAGTTCCTTGATGGAAATGTAGAAGGCATTGTGCAGCGCGGTCGAGCCCGCGGGCTGCAGCCGATCAATTCCGCTGATCAGCGCCTCTTTGTCGTTGGTGAAGTCCTGCAACACATCGATCTTGTTGTTGAACGCGACGACCCGGGCGCGATCTTCCGTGACGAGCGTGGAGACAAAACGCTTCGCGGCGGCGCGGGCCGGGGCCACTTTGTCTTCCATCGAAGCCGACGAATCCATCAGCAGGACGACGCTGAGGGGAAGGCGGTCCTTGTTGAACAGCGCCAGCTCCTGCTTGACCCCATCTTCATAGACCGCGAAGGTGTCGCGGCCAAGACCAGGCACCAGGCGGCCCTGCGCGTCGGTGACCGTGACCGTGAGGTTGATGATCTCGATGCCGGTGCCGAAGGTGAGCGGTGGCTGGCCCTGCGACTGAGCGACCGCGATGGCGGCGCCAACGAGGACGGCGAGGGTGGATGCGAGAACGACGGCACGAAATCGGGGAATCAAGGCGAAGAAGTCTCTTTTTGCGGCGTGGATAACCTGACCTTCACCTTGGGTCGCGCCACTTGAAGCGCGATCTTCGGACGGCGGTCTGAGCCGGAATAGGAATAAGCGAGACGATACGTCGATCGCAGGTCTGCCGCTACTCGCTGCAGGGCCGAACCGGTTCCCATCACGCTCAACGGGCGCTCTTCACGCCCGGCCGTGACCTCGGTCAGGCGACTCACGACATAGTCGTAGTCTTCCTGGGCCACGTCTCCACCGCCCCCCTCCCCACGCTCCGAGACGAGAACTCCTGCCACTTCGACCTTTGTCTTGAGGACGCGGTCGACAATTCCCTCGCGCACATCGTTCGCGAACCCCGGACCCGAGCCGGAAATGAAGACGACGATGCTCCGTTCACCTTCCTTCTTCTGAAGATCTTCGGACGCCTCTACGAGGGCGTCCAGAAACGTGTTTCCGCCCGACGGCGCCACGAGACTGAGGCGCGCCGAGACTTCCCGTCCACGGCCTTCTTCGTCGAGGCTCAGATCATCGATCACCTTGTGGGGACGATCTCCGGTGGTCCAGACACTGATACGCGTGGTCGCGGGGAGCGAAGCGATGAACGCCTTCGCCGCGTCCATGAACTGGAGGCGGTACGCGGTTCCCATAGGCAGGGAGGAATCGATGAGAAGAGCCACACGCGAAGGACGCTCGTCCCTCTCGAACCGGGTGAGGGGCACCGTGGCGCCCCCTGCGGTGAGGGACACGTCGGAGAGTTCAAGGTCCCGCACGGGCGCGTTCTTCGCGTCGCTGACCACGGCGCGAAGGGAATAGGTATCGCCTGCGGGTTGAAGCAGGCCCAGTGCGGCCAGGACGAAGTGGATCACACCAAGTCTTCTATCATGCGCGTGCTAAATCCTTGGAAACCAGAACCGCCGTGGTCATCACCGTCAGCGACTCCGCCCACGCCGGAACCCGGGAGGACGTGTCGGGCCCCGAGGCTTTGCGGGGCCTCGCCGCGCTGGGTCTTTCCGCCGACGGACCCCTCGTCGTCCCCGATGACGCGGACCGGATCGCCGAACTGCTGATCTTCTCGGCCGCACGCGCCGACCTCGTGGTCACCACCGGCGGCACCGGCCTTGGGCCGAGGGATGTGACACCCGAGGCAACCCGGCGAGTGATCGACCGGGAAGCGCCCGGCCTCGCCGAACTGATCCGCCTGCGCGGCCTCGACAAAACAGCCTTCGCCGCGTTGTCCCGAGGTGTTTGCGGGATCCGAGGCCGGAGCCTGCTCGTGAATCTCCCCGGATCGCCGCGGGGGGTTTCGGAGGGCCTGGCGGCTCTTGCTCCCGTGCTTCTCCACGCCCTCGACCTGGTCGCCGGAAACACCGAGCACGGCATGTTTTCTGGTAGTCTCTCGCCCAGCAAATGACGGGTGCTTCGCGGTATCCGTCTCCAAAATCAGGTCGATAGTCGCTAGTTCAGGACGAGAAACGGGCATGCTCCCCAAGCGAAATACACCCGCAAGTGATTTCGCCAGGGTTCTGCGCGAAAGCGCCCCGTATCTCGGGATGGGCACAGCGCTTGCGGCAACCGTCGGGCTGTTTTTCGCCTTCGGTTACTGGCTCGACGGATTCGTGGGGACGAAACCCTGGCTCTCCCTGTTGTTTGGCTCTTTGGGGGTGCTGATCGCCCTCGTCCAGTTCGTGCGGACCGCCTCGAACCTAAACCGGCCGAAAACCCCCACTCAAAACCCCGACCCTCGATCCGACAGAGTCACAAAGCCTTGAAGACATCGTTGCACCTCGCGTTCGCCATGACCGTGTTCGCGGCCGCTTCCTGCGTGCTGGTGATCGGGCTTTCCTCGGACCGCGGGGCCGAGACGGCGGTGCTGTTCTCGGCCCTCCTCGCAACCGTGAACGGCATCGGCGCGCTTGCTTTGTCCCATCTCGGCTCAAGGTGGTCCTCGACAAAAGCCTTCTTCGGGGCGGTCTTCGGGGGGATGGTGGTTCGAATGGGTTTGACCCTCGCGGGCTTCGCGATCGGTCTGCGGGTCCTCCAGCTGCCTGAAGCGCCCTTCGCCGCGGCACTTCTGACATTCACGGCCCTCTTCACTGCCGCCGAAACGGCGGTGTGGTCGCGGCAGAACTTCTCACCAAGGGTTCGACAATCATGATGCTCGGCGCGTTCCTTCTTGCCGTGGCGGTTTCCGCGGCGCCTCAGCACGATGCTTCGCCGGCACCTTCAGTGCCCCTGGTTGAGACGAGTGCCACCAGCACTGCGCCGCCCGCCGAAAGCCACGCCGCCGCAGAGGCCAGCCATGGCGAAAGCCCGGGGGAAATTCTGATGCACCACGTGGTGGATCAGCCGGATTACCGTCCGCTCGGCCTGCCCTTCGCTTTCCCGACGAAACATCTCTTCTTCCTCATCACCGTGATGGCCATCGTCTTCGGGATCTCGCGGCTCGCTATCGCAAGTTACAGGAACGGCGCGCCCAGCGGCATCGGTTCCGCGGTCGAATCCCTGGTGGTCTACGTCCGCGACGAGGTCGCGGAGAAGAACATTGGCCACGGTGACGGTGCCAAGTACACGCCGCTCCTGCTGAGCTTCTTCTTCTTCATTCTGGTCGCGGCTCTCTTTGGCCTCATGCCTTTCAGCACCACCTCTACCGGGAACATTTCGGTGACCTTCGCCCTGGCCTTCATCTCGTTCCTCGCCCAGCAGTACGCGGGGCTGTCGAAATACGGCGTGGCTGGACATTTCAAAAACCTGATCCCGCACGGCATCCCGCTCATTCTTCTTCCGCTCATGATCCTCGTGGAGGTTCTGGGGATGTTCACCAAACCATTCGCCCTGATGGTCCGACTCTTCGCGAACATGCTCGCCGGCCACATGATGATCACCGCCCTGCTGATGCTGGTTCCGGTGATGGCCCAGACG
>CAZBTT010000005.1:0-31622 GCA_964494295.1 uncultured Acidobacteriota bacterium | reverse complement strand
AACACCGTCGTGTCTTTCGACAGGCCATCCGCGGTGTCGCCCGTCGGCAGGATCACCTCACCGGATAGCGAGAAGATGTAGCCCCGGCCCAGGTCGTGAGCCAGGGCGCGCTTGAACCCGAGGGCCAGATCCGAGGCGCCACCCGCCCAGACCCCACCACTTCGGGTGGCCGCGAACGGGACCTTGATCTCGATCTGATTGCGCGGCCCGAACCGCTTTTCATAGACGAACGAGGTAGAGGCGCTCGACGGCTTTCGCCCGAACGCGGTGGTCATCACCCACTCATCCTCGGGGAACGCCTTTTCCGTGAACAACGCCTTGGGCAGGTTCAGCTCACCGCGCGGCCACTCGCGGTCTTCGCAGAACGTCTTGATGTGCCCGATGATCTTGTACAGATCCGCCTCGCTGAAGGCCCCGCCAAATGCCGGCATGTGTTTGGAAAAGCCGCGCGCGGGCCCGCCTTCATGCGCGACCGTGACCCAATCGGCGTTGGCTTCCCGCGGCGCAAACTGGCAGTCGGTGAAATCGGGCGTTGGCACATCGAAGCCGATTTCGCCGGCCTCTTTTCCCTTGCCGTCGTGGCCGTGACAGGCCGCACAGGCCTGCACGAACAACTCGGCGCCTGACTTTCCGGCCGTGTTCACGGTGCCCTGCGCGACCTGGGGGGGCGTCCGCGGTTCGGAACCGGCCCCGGTGCTCATAAACACTGCAACAAGCACACCGGCGCTCAAGTACTGCGGCCAGCGAATCATCGGCGGGAGCATATATTGAGCACTGCGGCCGCGGCTGCGGGTAGGCTCGACATCATGGGCGCATTGCCGCGACTGGTGGTCTTCGACCTTGCGGGCACCACCGTGGTCGATGGCGGGCAAGTGCCTGCGGCGTTTTCGTCCGCGCTGGCAGAGGTGGGGATCGACGTGTCGGCGGAACAGATTGCGAACCTGCGGGGGAGTTCGAAGCGGGAGGCGATTCTCCGGATGATCCCGGAAGGGCCGAACCGGAGCGAACGAGCTGCCGACACATTCGAGACCTTCAAGCGACACCTCGCAGGCCTGTACGACTCCACCGGCGTCCGCGAAATCGCGGGCGCGCGTGAGGTGTTCGACTGGCTTCGGTCGAAAGGCGTCCGCGTCGCTCTCAACACCGGCTTTGATCGCGAAATCACGACCCTGCTGCTCGAGCGGCTTGGTTGGCGGGAGGGTGTGGTCGATGCCGTGGTTTGTGGTGACGACGTGCCCGAGGGCCGACCCGCGCCTTATCTCATCTTCCGTGCGATGGAGGCTACGGGCACGCATCGGGTGCACGACGTGGCCAACGTCGGCGATACGGTGTCGGATCTGAGCGCGGGCGACAATGTCTCGGTGCGGTTCAATATCGGCGTTCTCTCCGGCGCCCATGATCGAGCGCGACTCGAGACGGCGCCCCACACCCATCTGCTGACCGATGTGACGGAGCTTCGCCAGCTGTGGAGCAACCGCGAATGAGTCGTGTCCTCTTCTCGGGACTCGGCGGGAGGATCGTTCTCCCCGATCTGCGGCTCGTGGGCCGGGCCGACGGTGGCCATCTTTGCGTCGATCCGCCTCGAGATGTCTGGGAGCGCGGGGAACTGTCGGCAGGTGAGCTGACCCAGTGGTCCTTCCTCGTCGCCGCCAGCGCCTCGGCCATGCTCGAAACTCTTCCTCAGCTTCAAGGCGGCTGCATCAACTACTGGGAAGCGGGGAACTGGTCGCTTCACCACGACGCCACACCCGCGGGGCCGAAGGCCGCGCCCCTGGCCCGCCGGGTCCATCTTCATCTCCTGGGCCGAAGTCGCAACTCGACGGATCCCGATTGGAAGTGGGGCGAAGCTCCGCGCTTCCCGCCCTTCGCGGAGCGACTTTCGTGGTCGGCGCGCTTCGAGCCCCTTCGCGAGGACGAGTGCGCGAGCATCGTCGAGCGTGCGCGGCGGCTCCTCACGACCCGCTACGGAGCGGGAGACGAATCGGCCAGTTGACAGATCCTTCGCGGCGTGGCCAACTGCGATTGGCGCCGAGGCCGGCGGCCGCGGAGAGGACAGGAATGACCGAGCAGGAAATCCAGGAACAGCGCATCCGTCTCACGTGGACCGATGAAGGCGGCAAATCAACCGCCACGCACGGCGGCATCGAATACGCGGTGAGCGTAGACCTTGTGGGCGCTTCTGGGAAGAACGACTGGGAGTGGATTGTCTGGGTCGATGGCCGGGCCCACTTTGCGCCCCGTCTCACGGAGCGGCTCACCCGTGATCGCGCCGAAGGCGTGGAGAAGGGTCGGGCCTACGCCGAGCACGTGGCCTACAACGCCGAGGAGATGCGCGAGAGGCGCGCCGCCGCCGGCCAGTAGATTCGACGAGGGTCGGAGCGCCTTGATAGGCTGGGCGGATGTCTCGACCGCTCATCCTCATCACCAACGACGATGGTTACCGCGCCCCCGGCCTTCTGGCCTTGCGCGCCGCGGTGGCCGACCTCGGGGACGTGATGGTCATAGCGCCGGACCGCGAGCGGAGTGCCTGTGGGCAGGGGATCACGATCAAAGGTCCGCTCACCGTCGAGAAGATCGACGACACCACGTACGCGGTCGACGGCACGCCCGCCGACTGCGTCATCTTGGCGCTCGCCACCCTGCTTCCGCAAAGACCCACAGTGGTGCTTTCCGGAATCAATCGCGGCGCGAACCTCGGCGATGACGTCTACTACTCCGGCACGGTGGGCGGAGCGCGCGAGGCCGCCTTCTGGGGGATTCCCGCGGGCGCCTGTTCGCTGGTGACTCGGAACAAGCCCCTCGACTTCACCGAAGCCGCGAAGCACTCGCGTCGTCTTTGCGAAATTCTTCTCAGCGCCGCGCCGACGCCGGGGGTGCTGCTGAACCTGAACGTCCCCGACGGGCCCGCTGCGGAGATCAACGGCGTGAAGGTGACCCGCCAGGGAATGCGGGGTCACGCTTCGGGCGTTTCCGTCACGAACGACTCGCGAGGCCGGTCGTTCTATTGGATCGCCGAGCCGTTCGACAAATGGGACGCCGCGGACGGCGACGACATGGCTGCGATTCGCGGCGGCTATGTTTCGATCACGCCGCTCGGCAAGGACACGACTTCGCACGCCGACATGGACAAAATCGCGCGCCTGCTCGCAGAGAAATAGCGCTGGCCGAATTCCTGGAGAGCTCCGCTGACGCGGAGCCTCCCAGAGCAGAGTCGCTCCCTTCGGTCGCTCGTTTGTCACTTCGGCCGGAGCGCGGGGGGTTGGGGGGCTGAGCACTTTGCGGCCCCCCCGACTCAGAGATGAAGCTCAGCGAATCTCGAAGGCGTCGAAGCCGCGAGCCTTCACCGCGATCACCGAGGCGTCGTCAACCCGGCCGAACGAGGGCCCGCGTCGCAGATCCTGCTCGAAGGCACTCATGGCGCCCGGAGCTCCCTCGGCGTGCACCTCGACCGAGCCGTCGGGCAGGTTCCGCACGAAACCCGCGACGCCGTGGACCTCGGCCCGCTGCCGTGCGAAATAGCGAAAGCCCACGCCCTGGACTCTTCCGCGGACGACGGCTTGAAACGAAACAATCTCACCCATTGATGTAGACTCCGAATCCGTTTTTAGATTGATCGGGGCGTGGCTCAGCCTGGCTAGAGCGCCTGGTTCGGGACCAGGAGGTCGTAGGTTCGAATCCTACCGCCCCGACCATCCTTGGCTGGGGGGCCGCAATGAGGAACGGAGTTCCTGCTCAGCCCCCCAGACCCCCGTTCGCTGCGGCAGGCAGAGCCCGCCTCCGCTCAGGTGAGCGATGAGATAGGGACTTCGGCCCGGCCCTTCGGCGACGGACCCGCCCCCCACAAACGAGGGAGCGAAGCGACCGACTTTGCGTTGGAGGGCTCGGCTTCAGCCGAGCCTGACAAAAAACCCCCGTCGCTACGGCCCAAGTGACAAACGAGCGGCAGCGACTTTGCTCTGGAGTGGGTCCGCGGAGCGGAGCCGCTCAGGAATTGGGCCTTCGCTCACTTCGGACGAGCGTGACGCGGGCCTGTCCTGGCGAGGCGTATCGCTGCCATTCGTGTCTCTTCATCGGCGGGGAAGAAGCACTCAATCCGGATTTCCTGGAGCGTGATGTCCTGCGGCGTTCCCAGGACGGTGACAGTGGAGAAGAAGCGAAAGTCCTGTTTGCCGCTTCGGAAGCAAACCGGGATGATGGGCAACAACGTCTCTCCGATCGAAGGCGCGTGCCATTGCCCCGGAACGCCGGGGGACTGAAGGATCTCGGTCAGCAGTTCCTTCGCCTTTGGGTCGAGGACGCCCTCGACCGCTTCGCGGCGAAGACGCAGAATGAGGGAGCGCGCGACGTCCTCCCAGTTCGTGACGGAGGGCCGCAACCCGACCGGATCGAACATCAGGCGAAGAACGTTGCGCGGGCCTTCGGGTTTGCGCCCGTCGAGCATCAGTTCGAAGAACCGGGTCGCCGCCCCGTTCGTCCCGACAATGTCCCACGAACGATTCATCACCACCGCTGGAAACGGCTCTTGTTGCTTCAAGATCGCGTCAAGGGCGGCGCGAACCGAGGCCAGCTGAGGAGCATCCAGGTGCGACTCGCTGAACATGGGTGCAAAACCCGCGGCGAGGAGCAGCGCGTTCCTTTCCCTGAGGGGCACGGTCAGTGCGTCCGCGAGTTGAAGCACCATGGAGCGGCTGGGTTTCGCGCGCCCGGTCTCGATGAAGGAGACGTGGCGCGGCGAAACGTCGGCTTCGAGAGCGAGGTCGAGCTGACTCATGCTGCGCACCTTGCGCCATTGCGCGAGCAGGCGACCGAGGTTCCCTTTGCCGACCGACAGCACGCGTTCGCGCATGAGCACGCTCATTATGGGCAACCTCGCTCTCGAAGCACAACCGAGCTACCCCTTCCAGACGTGGGGTTCGAGGAACGCATCGAGCGGCGGATTGGCGATGTGAGCGGCATAGTTGGCCATCAGGGAAAAAGCCAGGCCCATCACCACGTCGAGTGCCTGCTGTTTGCTGAAGCCTGCGGCCAGGAAAACATTGAGGCCCGCCTCCCCGATATCACCGCGCCTTTGAACCACCCCCCGCGCATACTCGCTGAGCGCCGCCAAACGTGCTTCAGCGGGCGCCCTCCCGTCGCGCAAGAGGTCCACCGATTCGCGCGACACGCCCTCTTTGAGCGCCATCGCGGTGTGAAATGCGACACACCAGCCGCATCGGTTCTCGTATGCGGACACTAGCGACAGCACCTGAATCTCGGCGCCCGAAAAACCCGTCTGCGCGAGACGTTCGCGCAGGTCGAGAAACCCGTGGAGCAGCGCCGGTGATTCGGCCATCGTGGCTGCGAGGTTTGGAATGACGCCGATGGCGTCGTGAAGGCGGGCCAGCGCCTGCCCGCCTTCCTTGGAAGCCGATTCTTTCGTGTGAACCGCGAGGATCTTGGTCATGTCTTTCTCCTGATGATGCCAGCGGTCGGGATGATCGCGTGACTTGGAACGCCCAGGAGTATCGACATCGCGCGGCGTCGCCTCAATTCCCTCGGAGGTAAGTGAAGCGACCCGGGATCCGGGCGATGACCGCTCGCCGAGCGTACATCAACGGCGCTCAGCCTCAACCACTAACCGATAATCGATTCATCGGGCTGCGGTCGTTTGGGCGTCCGTGGGCCGCGCGAGTGCGGTTGTGATCAGCAAGAAGGCGTATCGCGGCCGAAGTCGTCCTACTCGATGTGCCAGACGAAGACGCGACCCTTGTCGCTCACTCGGGCTCCCACGATTTGCCGACCACAGCCTCGACAGCCGCCCTTCTCGTCCAGATAGGCCACCTGACCGGCTTTCTCCCAGATGATTCGAAGCGCCCATTGACTGGCCGCCGCGCTGCGGACGATGTGCATGGTGATTCGAACGGGGCTCGTGCCGGTGGGGCTGTGGTAGTCAAAGGAGGCCGAGGCTTCGCCCGCGGCGCCTATGGCGGCGAACCTCTGGCACTCCGCCACCACCTGAAAACCGGGGGGGATTCTGGCAACCAGCCATTCGCGGGGGGCGCTCGTTCCTCCTCCATCCGGACGGGCCGGAGAGGAGCGAGCTGGAACCCGCGTCGGCCCGCTCTCCACGCCTCCGGCCGAGCCGGGCGTCGGCGCATCTGGGTTGGCTTCGGACGAGGGTAGAGGCCTCTCTTCGGTCACGGTGACGCCGCTGATGCAAGAAACGATCCTGATCTGGGGCTGAGGATCTGTCCTGGACACTGGGGAAGTTCCTTTTTTCTAAGGAATTCCCGCCTGGACGCCGGGCAGATTCTGCCATCAGCGGCCGTTTCTAGAAATGGCCACGGTGGAGCTATTTCACCAGACTCTCAACTTGTGCTCGCAAAGCTCGCAGGGTGGCGGTCTGCGCGGGCTGATTGGCGAGGTCGTTGCGGCCTGCGGGGTCTGTGGTCAGGTCGTACAGTTCTTCCGAGCCATCGGGCCAGAGGGTGTAGCGGTGTTTGGCGGTCCGCAGCGTGTAGCCCTGGCGGGGCGGTTCCGCGGGGCGGTATTGAATCAGCGCGTCCTGGACCGAAGCCCCGGGGTCCTTCAATGTCGGCACGAGGGAGATGCCGTCGAGTGTTCCCGGCTTCGCGATTCCCGTGAGGTCGACGAGTGTGGGATAGATGTCGATGAGATCGGCGAGCGCGGTCGTCGAGACGCCGGGCTGGGCCTGCCCGGGGCTTGCGATGATCATCGGCACGCGAAGCGACTCCTCGAACAGCGTGTTCTTCCTCCACAGGCCGCCGTGATCGCCGAAGTGGTGCCCGTTGTCGCCGAAGAACACCACGATCGTGTCCTTCCACAGATCCCGGCGATCCATCGCGTCGAGCACCAGGCCGAGTTGCGCGTCCATGAAGCTCACGCAAGCGAGATAGGCCGCGATGCCGCGCTTCGCCATCGTCTCTTCATCCGAGAGGCCGGCGGGCTCGCGCCCCGCCATCATCAGGCCCGGCAACGACTGGGGACGGTTTCTGATCGCGATTCCCGGAATGTCGACGCCATCGTTCGCGGGCGCCTTCGTGAAGCGGATCTTGTCGAGCGGATACATGTCGAAGTACTTCTGCGGCGCGATCCACGCGGCGTGCGGCCGAACCAGTCCGAGGGCCAGGAAGAGGGGTTGATCGCGCTTCGTCTCCAGCACTTTGACGGCGAGCCGCGTACGGCGTCCGTCTCCCTCCACCTCATCCTCATTGTCCGTGGGCCCGCCCTCGACCGGCATGTTCTCCATGAGGCGAGCGCGTTTCTCCACCTGGCCCGGCGGCAGATCCGGAAGCCACTCGTTCAGGTCCCATCCGCGTTTCTCTCCAGGCTGCGAGTCCCAGACCTTGCCGACCGACGCGGTGTAGTAACCGTTCGCGCGGAACTGTTCCTGCATCAGGGGAACCTGCGGCGTGAAGATCTCGGCGAAGACGTTCTCGCGATGCAGTTCCAGACGCGCGGGGGACATCCCGGAGAGAAACGCGGCCCGCGAGGGCGTGCAGAAGGGGGCCGGCGCGTAGGCCTTCTCGTAGAAGCGTCCACGGGCGCGAAGCCGGTCGAGGTTGGGTGTCTTCACGTCGCCGAACTGCGCGTACTGCGCGGTGAGATCGTCGCCGATGATCATCAGGACGTTGGGCCGACGACCCGCGGCGGGTCGCGCGGGCGTGGCCTTCGCCGGTTGCGGAGGTGGGACGAGGCGTCGGAGAAGGCCGGCGCGTTGCGCCTGCATCGAGGGGACCCGGGCGAGATTGTTCCACTCGTGGGGATCGGCGACTTCGTCGAAGAGTTCTTCGCTGCCGTCGGGCCACTGGGTGAAGCGAAAGCCCTGAGAGCGAACACTCCGGCCGACCTTCGGCGCCAGGCGCGCGGCGTTGGTCAGCAGGGTCTGACGAAGCACGGCCTTCGGATCGCGGATCGCCGGGCCGAGGTTCAGTGCGCCGCCGCGGGCGAGCGTGGCGCCCCCGAGCGCCGCCAGAGTAAGGGCAACATCTTCGAACTGGCCCAGCGTGGCCGCGGCCACGCCGGGCTGCGCCATTGTCGGTGTCCTGATCAGCACGAGGCCGCGCAGCCAGTCTTCGAACAGAAGGTCCGGGCGCGGCGGCGCCGAGCGTTCGGGCCGTGGCGCAGGTCCGGTCGATACAAGAACGATGACGGTCCTGGAGGCCAGCCCGCGTTTCAAGACGCCGGTCTGAATCGCCCCGATCTCGCGGTCAAGGGCCACGAATGCCGCGTGACGCGATGCGGCGAGGCCGCCCCGGTCCGCGGGTTCCCGCGGAGGCGGAGTCACCGGAAAACGAACGGGGTCGAGAGGGGCGCGGTCGGAGAGGGCGATGGCGGGAACCGTCAGTGGGGGAGCGATGACATTCGGCGCTGGTCCCGCCCCGGGGACGTTTCGAAGGTCCAACGTCGCGAAGACGAAAGCAGGACGCGCTCCGGCCGCGTCGAGAGTCTCGAGAACGCGGGCCGCCGTATCGCCGATCCCCGCCTTGAGCGCGCGATTGAAGCCGCCATTGCGCGATCCCGAGGCCGAGACAGACGAAGTGAGATATCGCTTCGCCGCCAACGCGGTGACGAGGCCCGAGGCCCCTCGCGTCGTAGCACCGCCGAGCAAGGCGTCATTCACGCCGGTCCAGGCCGCGTCGGAAGTGAAGACGGCATCGAAGGCCCGCGAGCCCAGACGCAGGGCGCGAAGAGAGGCGTATCGGTTGAAGGCCGGGTCCTCGAAGGGGAAACCCGTGCCCTCCGCGACGACGACCACGATGTGCGGCGCGCTCTGGGCGGAGGCGTGACGGGGCGTGAGCGCCGTCGCGACGCCGAGCACCGCCAGCAGAAGAAAGCGCCTCCTCATCCATTCCATCGCGGGCGAGGTTAGTTGGCCGGTTCGAAAAGGGTCAACACAGGGTGGCATAAGATTCGGCGCCACGATGCCCCTCAATCTCAAGGATTTCGTCCACGATGTTCCGGATTTCCCCAAGCCCGGCATTCTTTTTCGCGACATCACACCCATGCTCGCGAACGGTCCGGCTTTCGCGGCCGCCATCGACCAGCTGGATGAACTGACCCGAAGCATCAGCTACACCCGGATCATCGGGATCGAGAGCCGCGGCTTCATCTTCGGCGCCGCCCTCGCCCAGAAGCGTCGGTGCGGCTTCGTTCCGATCCGCAAGCCGAAGAAACTTCCAAGGGCCACCGTGCGCGAAACCTACGCCCTCGAGTACGGCGAGGACACGCTCGAAATGCACGAGGATGCGCTCATCAAAGGCGAGCGGGCCCTCATCGTCGACGACGTCCTGGCCACCGGTGGGACCGCGGAGGCCGCGGGCCGGCTCGTCAGCCGCTCACGTGGCGAGGTGGCGGGCTTCGCGTTCCTCATCGAACTCGACTTCCTCAACGGTCGGAGCCGGCTCGCCCCCCATTCCGTGGCCACCGTTCTTCATTACTGACGGATCGAAACCCGCTGCCCGGCTGGAGGGTCTCCGCGGGTAAACTCCCATTTCGCATTTACCAGGCGCCCGTAGCTCAACTGGATAGAGCAGGAGCATCCTAAGCTCAAGGTTGGGGGTTCAAGTCCCTCCGGGCACACCACTTCTTCGAACTCTTAAGGTGATTGGTTTTGGACAAGGAACTCAGGAAAGAACTTCATCGTGACGAGCTCGGCGAGGCGCTCACGGAAGCTCGCGGCATCATGACGCGCTCGGAGGTGGTGAAGCCCGCGCTGGCCGTGATCGCGCTCTTCATCGTGCTTTTCGGCCTCTACTACGGCCAGCGGTGGCGCGCCTCGAGCGCCGAGTCCGCGTTCGCGCGGGCCACCGAGGTCTACCACGCGCCCGTCGGGGCCGGAGCGCCGGCAACCCCGGGACAGGAGACTTTCGCCACCGAGAACGCGAAGCTCCAAAAAGCGAAGACCATGTTCGACGAGGTGGCGAAGAGCTACGGCTCGATGGCCGCGGGCCGGCGCGCCCGCTACTATTCGGCCCTGTGTCTCGCCGGTCTCGGGCAAGTGAAGGAGGCCGAGGAGGCGCTCAAGGCGATCGCCGCGCTCAAGGACCCGGGTTCGATCGAGCCCGCGATGGCGCGGCTGCGGATCGCCGAGCTCGTGCTTCGAGACGGTCGGGCGAAGGACGCGGCTGCGTTCTACAAGGCGCTGATCGCGGACGAGACCACGGGTCTGCCCAAGGACCGGCTGCTCTTCGGCCTCGCGGAGTCTCTTGAAGCCGCGGGCGAAACCCTCGAGGCGCGTCGGGCCTATTCGGACCTCATGAACCGCCACCCCCAGAGTCCCTACGCTCAGGATGCTCGTCAAAAGGCGGAAGCCCTCGCGACTCTATAGTCACGGGGGCGGCTGAACAGGAGGGACCGGATGGCGATGTCGCGCAGGAGACGTTTTTTTTGGATCGCCGTGGGCCTTGTCCTCGTGGCCTCGTTCACCGCCGTGGTGCTGGGTGGTCTCGCCTACTTTGTTCAGCAGCAGGGAATCTCTTCGACGGCCAGGAAGTCGGACGCCCGCTCGCACGTGCTTTCGGTCACGCTTGACGGATCGTTCGCCGAGAACCCCGCACCCACGTTTCAGCTCTCGTTCTCGGGCAACCCGCCGCCGACGTTCCCGGCCATAATCCGCGCCCTCGACCGCGCCGCGAACGAGCCGAACCTCACGACCGTCTTCGTGCGCATCGGCGCGACGGATCTGGGCTGGGCCCGCGCTGGCGAGGTCCGTGACGCCCTGCTCCGGGTTCGCGCGAAGGGGAAGAAGCTCACCGCCTTTCTCGAAGACAGCGGGAACATGGAGTACTACATCGCCTCGGCGGCGGACGAGATCGTGGCCCTGCCCGAGTCGATTCTCCAGATCCACGGCCTCTCCGGGGAGGTGATGTTCCTCCGCGGCGCCTTCGACAAACTTGGCGTCGAGGCGCAGTTCGTCCACATGGGCAAGTACAAGAGCGCGCCCAATCAATACACCGAGAAGGCGATGACCCCGGCTCATCGGGAGCAGATGGAGTCGCTCATCGGCGGGCTGTATCGCGAGTACATCGGGGCGGTGGCGAAGTCGCGCAAGAAGACCGAGGCCGAGATCGAGGCCCTGGTTTCCGCCGGTCCCTACGACGGCACGTCCGCGCTGGAAGCCGGCCTGGTGGACAAGGTGGACTACCCGGACGAGGCCCTCGAGAAGGCCGGCACCACCCAGAGATTCCTGGGCGACTTCCGCGACAAGGGGGGTGCGTTCGACACCCGGCCCAAGATGGCGCTCATCTTCGTGGACGGAGAGATTCTTTCCGGCGAGAGCCAGGACGCTGGGTTTGGCTCCGGCACGGTCGCCGGCTCCGACACCATTTCCGAAGCGCTGCGCGCCGCCGCGGACGACGATTCGATCAAGGCGGTCATTCTCCGGGTGAACTCGCCGGGTGGTTCGGGCTCGGCTTCGGATGTGATCGCGCGTGAGGTTCAAAACACCGCGGCTCAGAAGCCGGTGATCGCGAGCATGGGCGACTATGCCGCTTCGGGCGGCTATTACGTTTCAGCCCCCGCCACTGCGATCGTGGCCGATCCCAGCACCATTACCGGCTCCATCGGCGTGTTCTTCGGCAAGTTCGTGCTCAAGGGAATGTTCGACAAGCTCGGCATCACCAACGACTACGTGGATTTCGGCAAGGGCGGTTCGTTCGCGAGCGCGTCGCGACGGTGGACTCCCGAGGACATGGCCAAGGTCGAGGGTCTGGCCTCCCGTTTCTACGACCGCTTCCTCGCCCTCGTGGCGGAGAACCGCGACATGGACGTCGACGCGGTTCACGAGGTCGCTCAGGGACGGGTCTGGACCGGCCTGCAGGCCAAAGAGGTCGGTCTGGTCGACGAGCTTGGCGGGTTCGACAAGGCCCTCTCCATCGCGAAGGAAAAGGCGAAGATTGCGGCAGGGCAGGATGTGGCGGTCGTCGTCTTCCCCGCACCCAAGAGTCCCTTCGACCGGTTGTTCGAAGAGGCGGATGCGTGGGAGGGAATGACCGCAAACATCAGGCTCAGCCCCGAAGCCCTCGCCGCCCGCCTGCGCGAACGCCTGGTGGGCCAGTCCACGACGGTGTGGGCGCGGCTGCCCTACGGCTTCGAGATCCGCTAGCCCCCCGCGGGGCTACTCTTCCTCGCGCTTGCCCGCGGCCACCGTGGGGTTCCAGACAAGGGTGTCGATCTCCCATGAATCGCCGCTGCGCTTGAGGGTCATCACGTAGCGGTTGCGAATCGCGCCCTTGACGTTCTTCCTGGTGGACGGCGCGCGGGTGACCCCCCGGCTCACCGCGACGTCGTCGAGCACCCAGAGTTCTTCGGACTCAAGGGGAAGGCGGGGCGTCTTGCCCGCGAAGATGGCCTGGTAGCGCTTCGCGATTTCGTCGCGCCCCTTCACGGGTTCGCCCGACGAGGGCAGGAGCATCCCGTCCTTGTCGTAGCACTGCGCGAGGGCCAGGGCATCGCCCGACTTCTCGGCCGCCGCCATGCGGCTCAGCAGGACCTGAACTTCCTGCCGCGCCTTGGCCTGGGCCGACACGTTGTCGAGAGCCGCCGAGGCCGACGAGAGGAAGAGGAGCGAGATGATCGTCAGGGCGTTGCGCATTGGGGCCTCCGTCAGAAAAGTAACTGTCGAGCACTCTAGGGGGCATCCGCCCCGTCGAGCGTGAGCGCGCTCACCGCGGGCGAGTGCCGGTGGTGCGGGTCACAGAGTTCGTGGATTTCAGCGATTGTCGAGGGCGATGACCTTGGCCAGCCTTCGCGCGTGCCTTTCTTCCGCGGTGTACCGCGCGTTCACGAAGGCCCGCACGAGTTCCGCCGCGAGGGACGGCCCGATGATCCGACCGCCCAGAACCAGGACGTTCATGTCGTCGTGCTCGACGCCCTGGTGCGCGGAGTAGACATCGTGGCAGATGGCCGCGCGAACGCCTTTCACCTTGTTGGCCGCGACCGACGCGCCGACACCGCTGCCGCAGATGAGAACCCCGCGCTCCGCCCGGCCCTCGACCACCGCGCGTCCCACCGCCTCGGCGGAATCGGGATAGTCGACGGGCTCGGTCGAAAAAGCGCCCACGTCAAGCACCTCGTGTCCGGCGTCGCGGAGAAGGCCCGCCACTTCCTGTTTGAGCGGGAAACCCGCGTGATCCGCCCCCACCACGATCTTCATGAGTTCTTTGCCCCCGCGATCTGTTCCTTCGCCGCCGCCACCACGTCGTCGCGGCGGAAGCCGAATTTCTTCTGCAGTTCCTGAAGGGGTGCTGAGGCCCCGAACGTCTTCATACCGATCGTGCGTCCGTTCGTGCCCACGTATTGGCGCCAGCCAAGAGTCGAGCCAAGCTCGACCGAGACCCTTGCGGTCACCGAAGGCGGCAGAACCTCGTCGCGATACTCCGGCGACTGATGTTCGAAGACCTCCCACGAGGGCATGCTCACCACGCGGCTCTTGATTCCTTCGCTCACGAGTTGCTCGTGCGCGGCCACGCAAAGCGCGACCTCGCTGCCCGTACCGATCAGGATGACCTCGGGTTTGCCGCCGTCCGCGTCGGCGAGGACGTAGGCGCCCTTCGCGAGACCACTCGCCGCCGCATACTTCGTCCGGTCGAGGGTGGGCAGCGCTTGCCGGGTGAGGATCAACGCCACGGGCTCGTGCCGAAGGGGCATCAGGTAACGCCAGGCTTCGGCGACCTCGTTGGCGTCCGCGGGACGGATGGTGATGAGGCCGGGAATCGCGCGGAGGGAGAGGACCTGCTCGACCGGCTGGTGAGTGGGCCCGTCTTCTCCGACACCGATCGAATCGTGGGTGAACACGTAGATCACCGGGATCTCCATGATCGCGGCAAGACGGATGGGCGCGCGCCCGTAGTCGCTGAAGATCAGGAAGCCCGAGCCGTAGGGCCGCACCTTCGAGAGCGACATGCCGTTCATCACCGCTCCCATCGCGTGCTCGCGGATGCCGAAGTGGAAATTCCGCCCGCCGTATTCGTGTGCCGAAAAGTCGCCGGCGCCTTCGAAAGTGAGGCGCGTCTTGGTGGAAGGCGCCAGATCAGCCGATCCGCCCATGAGCCATGGCACGTTCTGGGCGAGGGCGTTCAGGACCTTCTGCGAAGCGTCGCGCCCGGCGAGTCCCTTGGCATCGGCGGGGAAGATGGGCAGATTCTTGTCCCAGCCCTCGGGCAGCTGTCGTCGCTGCATCTGATCGAGTTCGGCAGCGAGGCCCGGATTCTCCTTGCGGTACCGTTCGAGGGTCACTCTCCATGCGCTGCGCAGTGTGCCGCCGCGGGCGCCGATATTCTTCGCGAAGTGTTCGGGCACACCTTCGGGCACGAGGAACTTGGCGTCTTCCGGCCATCCGTAGAAGCGCTTGGTGAGCTTGATCTCCTCGGCGCCCAGCGGTTCGCCGTGCGCGGCGTGGGAGTCCTGCTTGTTGGGCGCGCCGTAGCCGATGTGGCTGTCGACGATGATGAGGGTGGGCCGGCCCTTGGTCTGCGAGGCGTTCTGGAACGCGCGATCGAGCATCTCGAGGTCGTTCGCGTCGCCCACGCGGGTGACGTTCCATCCATAAGAAATGAAGCGCGTGGCCACGTCCTCGGAGAAGGCGAGGTGCGTGTGGCCCTCGATGGTGATCTTGTTGTTGTCGTAGATCCAGACCAGGTTGTCGAGCTGCAGGTGGCCGGCCAGGGACGCGGCCTCGTGGGAGATTCCTTCCATCAGGCACCCGTCGCCCGCGAGCGCGTAAACGCGATGGGTGAAGAGCTCGAAGCCGGGCTTGTTGTAGCGCGAGGCCAGCCACTTCGAAGCGATGGCCATGCCCACGCTGGTCGCGACACCCTGCCCGAGCGGGCCGGTGGTGGTTTCGATGCCGGAGGTCCAGCGGTACTCAGGATGGCCGGGACACCGGCTGTCCAGCTGGCGGAAACGCTTGATGTCGTCGAGGGGGACGGAGAGTTCGCCGAGCGTCTCGTACTTCGGATTTACCGCCTTGACCCCCGCGAGGTGCAGCAGGGAATAGAGCAGCATCGAAGCGGGCCCCATCGAAAGAACGAAGCGGTCGCGGTCGGGCCAGATGGGATCGTTGGGGTCGAACCGAAGATGGCGCTGCCAAAGGGTGTAGGCGACCGGAGCCATCGCCATCGGCGTGCCCGGATGACCCGAGTTCGCCTGCTGCACGGCGTCCATCGACAACGTGCGGATGGTATTGACGGAAAGCTGGTCGAGGTCGGTCGTCGTCATCTCTATCTCCCTGGGGAATGCGTTGCGCCCGCGCCGCGAAGCGAAGACGCAACGCTATTCTGGCCAGAGAGCTTTGACAACCGAAGAGTGGACCGGTTCGGTCGGCGCGGTTCGATCGACCCCCGCTATTCGGGCCGGGGCGTCGGCAACGGCAAACTATCGTTCGCGACTGCCGGGCTGGTGATGACAACGGCTGTTTGGCGTCGCTCAACGACGTCAAGGCCGACGAGGAGCATGGAGCCGAGGAAGAAGAGAGACCAGAACATTCGCATGGGGAGTTCCTTAATGGTTGGGAGAGGAGAGTTGGCGGGCCGGGGCATCAGCACGTTGCGGTATACGAAAAGTATACATGTCCGTTTCCCGGCCTGCCCGTTCGTGTGGCAAACTTAACGCCCTATGAATTCTCTTGGATCCATGATTGAAAGTCTGGTGGCGGACGACCCGCGTCGTGCTGGGGACCGGCTGCTGTCCAAAATGTGCGAAGTGGTCGGAGCTGAGGGGGGGGCCGTTCTTATTCCCCAGAACGACAGCGCCAGCGTGTTCCTTTCGTATCGGTTGTCCCTCGCGGGACTCGGGAGCCTCCCCATTCGCTTTCAGGACCACCGCGCTCGATTGGCGAAGGGCGAATTCGTCTCTGCCACTGGATTCGCTCTCGCGCCAGTGATTGCTGAGGCCGATGCGCCCCTGGGCTGGGTCTACCTCGAGAACCCAAAGGCCGTGGATGCGAAGGAACTGAAGCCCTTTCTTCTCGGTATCGCCAAGGCAGTTGCTGCTCTGGGTGAGTCGGTGCCGGCCCGCGTTCCCAACGTCAACCGTGCCGACGCCAATCGCGTCAACATCTTGAGAATTCTCGAGGAGAACGATTGGAACATCGCGCGCGTTTCGCGGGAACTCGGAGTAACCAGACGCACGCTGTACATGCGACTGGCCGCCTTCGGGATCGCGCGTAAGAAGGTCCCTCGCCTCGCTAAGCCGCTCACGGCCTAGCGGGCCCGTCCGGGTGACGCATCGTGGCGGATCTTCACCGCGTCCTCTTCCTGCTCAACGTCGGGCTCCTTTTGGGGCTCTGTGCTGGCATGATTCGCCGTGGAAAGGTGACTCGGTCTGTGACCTTTTCCCTGTACATCGGGGTCGCGACCGCCTTCTCGCTGCTGTATCTGTTCTTTCCCGGCGCCTACACACCTGAGGCCTTCATGATCAAGCAGGGGATTTACGATTCCCTCCTGTTTGGAATGGCGCTCGAGATCTCGTACAAGGCCTTCAAGGCCTTCCATGGGATCGCGGCCCGGGTGCGCGGCCTTGTCGCCGCCGAGGTTACCGTCTCGACGATCATGATCTTCGTGTTGACCCCTGCCAATCAGTAGTACGCGGACATAGGCCGCTACAAACTTGGTGACACTACCGCGGGGCTCTGGTGTCTCGCCTTCATCGCGATGCTCATAGTCTGGTACCAGATTCCGGTGCCCTCATTTACGCGCGCGATCCTTTTGGCCTACATCCCGTACCTGGTCGTCTTCGTCATCGTGATGGATCTGGTCGCTCGCCTGGGGTGGGGTGTGGTTCAAAATCTCAATGTCCTCAACGCCTCGGCCTATGACCTTGCGATTGGCTATCTCGCCTACGCCGCCTGGCGGAAGGATTGAACCCCGCGTGATCCCCGTCCTGCTCGCGGCCGTGGCGGCCGGCGTCGTGGTGCTCTTCCTCGGCCGGTTCGATCGCGATCGCGCGCTGAGGCGGTGGGACTTCGTCCTCTCCGGCCGGGCAGAGAAGGCGACCGAGGCTCTCCGGGACCGCCTGGCCGAGGACACGGACATCGCGGCGCACACGTACGATCTGGCGCTCAAGCGCAAGGCCACGCTTTCCTACGACGAGGCGGTGCGTCTGCTCGCGATCGCAGCCGACACCATCGAAGAAGCCGCCGAGGATCGGCAGCGGCGCCTGCGCGCTCTTTCGATCTACGCCCGCATGGCCGAGGCGATCGTTCCCGTGCCGCCGGTCCGGCCCGCGCAATTCAAGCTTGCGGAAACGCGGTCGCTCACGAGCATCGCGCAGTGGATCCACGAGTTCCTCGCGACCACCCAGGAACGCTTCCGCTTCCGGCTCACCGTGATCGGCTTCGGTATCCGCCTCGTCGTCCGCAGCATCCGGGGAAGTCGTACGCGCGCCGCTTTCGAGCCGACGAAGTCCGAGCCCTACCAGACCTTCGGCGATTCGCTTCACGACTTCCGTGCACTCGACGATGAGCAGGTGGAATCGTTCCGGCAGTTGATGCGGTCGGCGGCCGCGACCGAGCGCGACAGCCTTCCCGAGGAGCTCCGGCAGGTCCGGGGCAGCCAGGAAGACCCCGAAAAAGAGAAAAATCAAGAAAAATAGTTTGACTAGGAACGCACACTGTCTGTATACAGTGAGCACCTCCTATGTCACCTCTTGAGTTCGCCCCCTCTCGTGACACCGAGTTCGTCACTCGGCCGGTTTCGGCGCCCCGCGGGGTTCCCGCGGGGCCGCCGGATCCGTGGAAGTCTCTCGGAGCCAGAGACCAGCGAGTCCTCTTCGAACGCGCGCTCGATTCTCTCTGGCTGGCTTTCCAGCCGATCGTGTCCTTGTCGAACCCGGACGCCCCGCCCTTCGCGTTCGAGGCGCTCGCCCGGAACCAGGAAGCGCAGGTGTCCGACCCTCGGGAACTGATAGCGCTCGCGGTCGCCGTGGGACGCGTGGGGGACCTGGGCGCGGTCGTTCATACCCGCGCGGCCGAGGCGCTCCGGCGCAACGCCAACCTGACGCTCTTCGTGAATGTCGATGTCGAGGAACTCATGGGGCCGATCAGCGCCGACGAGGATGCCCTTTCCCAGTTTGCCCACCGCGTGGTCCTCGAAGTGACTGAGCGGGCCCCCATCAGCGAACTTCCCGAAGTGCGCGAGCGCTCCTCAGCCCTTCGGGAAAAGGGTTATCGGTTCGCGATCGACGATCTCGGCGGCGGCTACGCGGGCCTTTCCACCCTGGCCATCATGGATCCGCAGTTTGTGAAGATCGATCAAGCACTCATCCGGGACGTGGACACGCAGCCGGTGAAGCGGAAGATCGTGGGCTCGCTCGTGGCCCTGACCCGCCAGCTTGGAATCGATTGCATCGTTGAAGGCGTCGAGACCGAGGACGAGCGCGATGCTCTGGTCGCGCTCGACTGCGATTTGATGCAGGGGTATCTGTTCGGCCGTCCCGGCGTTCTGTAAGAAACGAAGCGCCGAGCCGCCGGTGTTAACGTCCCCGCGGTTATGGATACGCGGCCGGTCACGTTCTCCGAATCGGAACTGGCGGTTCTTCGTCTGCTTTCGAAGCGGTTCCATGACGAGGACGGCGCGACCGCCGAGATCGCGCGTCTCACCGCGGAACTCAGCCTGCCCAAGGGTTCGATCCATGTCCTGAGCGACGTTCATGGCGAGGACGTGAAGCTCCGCCACATCATCAACAACGCCTCGGGAACCCTGCGGCCGCTGGTCGATCGTGTCTTCGGCGACCGCTCCCGCGGCGAGCGTGACGAACTGCTCTCGCTTCTCTTCTATCCCGCCGAGACCCTCGAGCGGCGCCTGCCCGGTCTCACCGCCGAAGAGCGGACCGCGTTTGTCTTCCGTGTCCTCAACGACCTGCTCTCGATCCTCCGCGTCCTCGCCGGTCGTACCAGTCTTCAAAGAGTGGAGGACGTGCTTCCGGAAGGCTACGCGAACATCCTCCGCGAGATGCTCCACGAGGCGTTCTCCGAACGCGGACCGGCTTACGTCGCGGCCATCGTGGAGCCCCTGATCGAGAAACAGGGCGAGGCGAATTTCGTCCGTCTCGTCGTGCGCCTGGTGCGCAACCTTGCGGTGAGCGAGCTGATCGTGGCCGGCGACTGCGTCGACCGCGGACCGCGCAGCGACCGGGTGATCGAATACCTGCGCCAGCAGCCGCACGTGGCGATTACCTGGGGCAATCACGATGTGGCCTGGCTCGGCGCCGCGCTTGGCCACGATGCTCTCATCGCCCACGTTCTCCGCATCTCCACGCGTTATCGCCGCCTCTCCCAGCTTGAGGAGGGCTACGGCATCACGATGCAGCCGCTCGAGAAGCTGGTGCGGACGGTGTACGCCGACGACCCCGCCGAGTGCTTCCTGCCGCACGGCAAGGGCCTGCGCGAGACCGTGGTGATGGCGCGGATGCAGAAGGCAGCCGCGGTGATGCAGTTCAAACTCGAGGGGCAGATGATCGCGCGCCATCCCGAGTGGGTGCTCGATCACCGCCGCCTCCTTCGAACGATCGATCTCGAGGCGGGACTGATCGTCATCGATGACGTCACCCACGCACTCCGCGACCGTCATTTCCCGACCCTCGATTCGAACAACCCCGAGGCGCTCTCAGCCGAGGAGCAGCAGTGCCTCGAGCGGATGCGCATGTCTTTCCTCTCGAGCCGCCTTCTCTGGGATCACGCGCGCTTCCTGGTCTCCCACGGGTCGAGCTGGTTGAAGCGGGACAACCACCTCATCTTCCACGGTTGCGTCCCTGTCGATGAGACGGGGAACTTCCTGCCCCTCACCATCGATGGCGAGCCGAAACAGGGCCGGGCGCTCTTCGATGCCGTTGACGATGTTGTCGTACGCGCGCTGAACCATCGCGCGCCGCAGGATCTCGACTTCCTCTGGTACCTCTGGAGCGGTCCGCTTTCCCCGATGTTCGGGAAGGATCGCATCACCACCCTAGAGCGGGACCTGATCGCGGATGCCGCGGTTCAGAAGGAGACGAAGAACCCCTACTTCACGCTCATTCACGAGAGTGAATTCTGCGAGCGGGTGTTGGCGGAGTTCGGCTGCGATCGCGGCGGCCTGATCGTCAACGGTCATGTGCCGGTGAAGATCGATGCGGGGGAGTCGCCGGTGAAGCGCGGCGGCAATGCGATCACCATCGACGGCGCCTTTTCGCCCGCCTACGGCGACCACGGCTACACCCTGGTCCTCGAGTCCGACCGTACGTTCCTGGCCCGCCATCACCACTTCGAATCGGTGGAAGCTGCGGTCCGCGATGGCGTCGACATCATCCCCACCATCGCCACCATCCGGGAGTTCGAGCGCCGCCGGCTGGTGGGGGACACCGAAGAGGGGGCGAGAATCCGCGAGGACATCGCCCTGCTCGCGCGTCTGGTCGACGCGTACCGCCACCACAGGCTCTGAGACCGCGCCCCTGCGCGTCGGCGATAATCAGACATGCTTCAGCAAGACCGCTCCGACCGGAGTCGAAAACAGATCCTCGACAAGGCGCTGCGCCTCTTTTCGAAGCAGGGATACCGCGGCACGAACATCCGCGAAATCGCCGAAGCCGCCGGCCTCTCGACCGGGAACGTCTACCACCTCTTCCCGGACAAGGAATCGATCTTCCGGGCGCTGCTCGACCGGTATTTCACGATCCTCGCTTTGCCCGATAATCCCTTCAATCAGGCCCTTGCCGCGGGCGCTTTTCCAAACGACCTCGAAGCGCTCGGCCGCGGCTCACGCGAGAGTGTCCGGAAGTACAAGCCCTACGTCGCGCTGATCTACGTGGACGTCGTGGAGTTCGACGGGAAACACATCCGCCGCTATTACTCCGAGATGGCCCATCGTTTCGAGGCCTTCATGGCCTCCCATCCCGGCGAGGCGGCGATCAAGCAGAAGCTCCGGCCCGGCGTGTCTCCGGTTTCCGCGATCATGCTCGCGAGCCGGTTTCTTCTGCACTATTACGCGGTGGAGATCGTGTTCGGCGTGAAGAACCACTTCGGCAAGAACTCCGACGACGTGCTCAAGGAGATCGCCGACATCCTGCGCCATGGGATGCTGCGGAAGTAAGGGCAGAGGCGCTTCGCCGCCGGCGCCCTCTCGTATTCAAAATGTTGGTCGCGGAGCCCCGGCGACCCCCGGCGGCCAGCAGGGGCGCAAACCGGCTATACAATCGCGCAACCTCATAGCTGCCGTTCCGCCGCTTGCTGATCCGCCCCGGGAAGGAAGTCTCGAACCGAATGGAGAAGACTGTCGCCGAAGCGCAGACCTCACGCGCCGCGCTCGAGAGTCTTTTCGTTTCGTCGCTTCCGGATATCGAACGGGTCGCGCGATTCATCGCTCGCCGGCAACGTCTGAGCCCGAGTGAAACGGACGACTTCCTGAGCGAGGTGAATCTCGCGATCATCCAGAGCGGCTACTCGGTCCTCGGTTCATTCCAGGGCCGCAGTTCGCTGCGCACGTATCTCACTACGGTTATCCAGCGGCTCTTTCTCGACTATCGACGGAAGCTCTGGGGAAAATGGCGGCCGTCCGCGGAAGCGCAGCGGCGGGGGCCGTTGGCGCTGAGGCTCGAGGTGCTCCTGTATCGCGATGGCCTCAGTCTCGAAGAAGCGCTCGAGACGCTCCGGACGAACTTCGCATGCGAAGAAAGCCGCGAAGCGATCACCGAACTCGCTCATCATCTTCCGCCGAGGACGAGCCGCCGGGCGCTGTCGGAAGGCGGCGAGGATCTGGCCACCGTCCCTGCGGGAGATCTCGCGAGCCCGGACGTTCACATCGACGGCGTGCGGACCGGCGATCGCACTCAGACGCTCATCAGCGAGGTGATGGAAGCGCTCGAGCCCCAGGACCGGATCGTCCTCCGGATGCGCTTCGAGGATGACCTCTCCGTGGCCGACATCGCGAGGACGCTGCACCTCGATCAAAAGCGACTTTACCGGCGCATCGAGGACATGTTGTCCTCATTCCGGAAGTCTCTGGAAGAGCGCGGTTTAGGATGGCCGGATCTGGAGCGCATGATCGAGCGGGGCCAATGTCACTTGTGCCTCGCCCCTGTTGAGCCAGAAAACAGCGAGACGCGTCCGTCTCCTTCAGAGGCACAGGCGTGACCCGGGACCTCATCGCCGGGGCCTGTCCGGACCCCCAGATGCTCTCCGCCTACCTCGACGGCAAACTGGATCCGACCGAGCGCGGCCGGATCGAGGACCACATTTCCCGCTGCGAGGATTGTTACTTCGTGGTGCGGGAGACGGCGCTCGTCTGGGCGGATGCGGGAACCGAGGAGACGCCCCCGGCCGGGACCGAGCGCGAGACCCCGGGCGGCGGCGAGGTTGTTCAGGCGACGTTTGGTGGCGACGCTGTGACGCCTGCTGCACCGGCGGCGGTCGAAGTGCCAGCCGCGGATCCACGGCGGCCGAAGACTTCGTCCTTTGTTCGATATTTCATGCCGATCGCCGCGACGCTCGTGGTGGGGATGGCATCGGTGGCCCTTTGGAGGATCGTGGCGCCCACGGATCCTTATGCGGCCGCCGTGAAGCCTCTCGTTGAGGCTGTGGGCAAGCGCCGGTTCTTCGAGTCACGCCTCACGGGCGGCTTCGAGTTTGGGCCGATCCTGACCCAGCAGCGCTCGGCGGGCTCACCGGCTTCGAACGACTGGAAGCTGCTCGCCGCGGGGGGCAAGGTCAAGGAGATCGCCACCGAAAAGCCGACGATCGAGAACCGCGTGGCGCTCGCGAAGGCGCGCCTCCTGCTTGGCGAGAGGGCCGAGGCGATCGAGCTCCTGCAGGACTTGACGAAGGAGGCTCCGAAGAGAGCGGATCTGAGGTCCGACCTTGCCGCGGCCTACCTCGCTTCCGCTGAGGTCGAAAACCGGATCGACTACCTCGCGAGGGCCCTCGATGAGGCGACTCTGGCTACAGAACTCGATCCGAAATCCGAGGAGGCCTGGTTCAATCTCACCCTGTCTCTCTTGCGCCTTCACCTTGATTCCCAGGCGCTGCGCGCCATGGAGGCGCTCCGGAACCTTCCGGGCGCCTCAAAAGAGTGGATCGCTTTTCTTGACGCCGAGCTGAAGACAGTCAAGGATTCTCGACAACAGCCGGTTCCGGTGGGGCCGTCCGCTTTGGTGCTGCAGTTCGAGGTCGCCTTGTCGAAGTGGGCGTCTGGATCCGAGGTGAGGGAGGCTTCGGATCAGGCGCGAGCGGCGGCGACGACACTTTGCTCCAGGTTCGGCGACTGTTCTTTCGGTCTTTGGCTTGACCAGACCCTTGGGCCGTCACTTCAATCCGTCGCCGCGGCGCACGCCGCTCGGCAGCAGGCTGCGGATTACTTCGCGGCAAAATCTCTGCTGGACTCCAATCGCGTCGAGGAAGGACTCGACCTGTTTGAGCGCACGCAGCCGGCGCTGCGCAAAGACACCGTAATCGCGCAGTGGGCGGCCTTTCAGAAGGCGATCGGGGACTACCGGCTGGGCCGTACGGTCGAGGCCGAGCGAGCCTTGCAGCACGTGAGGGCCGCCGCCGCTGACAAGAGCGCTTTGTTTCTGAACGCGCGGAGCCTCTGGATGATTGGCCTCGTTCGAGTTCAGGGGGGCGCGCTTGATGCCGCGGAGCCTGCTTACGCCCAGAGCCTCGCCGCATTTGCCGCCCTGGATGACCTTGCGGGCCAGTCCGCGGTGAACGGCCTCCTTTCGGAGGTCGGACGGTTAAGGGCCGAATACAACGACGCGTGGAGATACCGCCGCGAGGGCCTCCGCCTCGTTCGGCACTTGCCCGATCGACGACGCGCTCAGACCGTCTACTTAGGAGCGACCCAGTTGGCGCTCGAAATGTCCTTGCCGAGGACGGCGTTGGCCACCGGGGAGGAAGCGGTGCCCATTGCGGTTTCCCCCGTGTCCGGGGCTACGGCCGAGGCCCTGGTCTATGCCACGCGGGCGGCTGCTCTGGCTGGTCGCGCGGATGCGGCGGCGCTTGCCGATCTGGCCGAAGAGCAGGCGAAGAGTCTGCCCGCCGGTGCGATTCAAGCGCGAATATTGTCGGATATCAGCGCGACTCGGATGGACTATGAGGGGCTACTCGGCCTGTCGCCCAACGACGTCGAGTTTGCCCTGAGAGTCGCCGCGAGCCAGGGGCTAACCGAACGTCTTCGTGATCTTCACTTGGCCGCTGCGAGCGCCTATCAGGCCAAGGGAGACACATCGAAAGCACATGGGCATTTGGGAGCCGCTGTCCAAGGGGTCGAACGACGGTTTGGCCGTGCGTTGAACTCGAGCGACGAAAGGAGAGATTGGCTCGTCGCGGAGAGACTGCTTCTCTGGCTCCCCTGCGATAAAGCGGAGCAACCGCTTGAGGAACTGCGTGCCTTGTTTGGCCAAGAATCCGTAGCGAAACCTAGCGACACGATTCTGTTCATCCCGAGCGGTCGAGGCATCCGCAGGTGGTCGCACCTGGGCGGCCGCTGGAACTGCGCTGAGGTTGGCAATCGCGAAACCGTAAGAGCCGCCACGGACCGTCTTCTGAACGGCCTAGCTCAGCCAGGCGACGACTGCCATCTGGACTTGGACGCATCCCGCCAGATCATGACTAGCCTCCTTGACGGCATCACCCGCGATGTCCGGGCTGCGGGGAGCATTACGCTTGTGCCGTTCCGTGAGCTCGCGCGGGTACCATTCTCGGCACTGGTTGACCAATCGGATGTTCCGTTAATTCATACCAGTGCGATTACTGTTGTATCTGTTCTCAGCATTGTGAGTCAGACCGCGCCGCAGCGCGGGCCGGAAGGCGCTCCATTCCTGGTTCTGAGCGACCGTTCGATCCCTAGCAGCGGAGGCACCATCGGCGCCGAGTCCGGCCCCATTGTCGACGGGCTGGAGGCTACTACTCTGAATTGGTCGGCGATGACCAGCGAGGCGCTCCTTGCTCGCCTGTCTCCTGCAGGAACGGTGCACGTTGCGATGCACGGGCGGTTTAACCCCGTTCACCCTGAGAACTCTGCCGTCCTTTCGACCGAAGGAAGGGTCCTGCTTACGGCAGGACAAGTGAGTCGCGCCGAGTTCGCGCGTCGGCCGCTCGTCGTCCTGGCGTCGTGTGATGGGGGAATTGCGGACATAACTCTCGGTTTTCAGAGTCTCGGCTTGGTTGAAGCGTTCCTCAAGGCGGGTTCGTCAGCCGTGATTGCGAGTCTGGGCCGGGTGGACGACGCGGCGACAGCGAGTTTGATGGTCCACTTCTACAGGCAACCGGGGGTTCCATTCGGAAGGCACCCTAGCCAGAGACTCCGCGCTGCGCAACTTGCCCTTTGGCAGTCCCAGTCTGCTCGTGCGTGGGCATCCACTCTGTTGTTCCAAACATGGGGATAGAGGACGCAGCACCCACCTTTGCTTACATTTGGGAATTCAAGAAAGATGAAGAGGAGTGAAACAAATGCTTAGAGTGTCCTTGGCAGTGTTCCTGTCCATGATCGGTGCGACCCAGGCCCTGCGCCCGCATCACAGCGCGCCGGCGGAAAGCGTCGCTCAGGCCGGTCCGGTAACGGTGGTCTTTTCAGGACATGTCGCTGTGCTGCATCCGAAGCCAAAAACCCCGGGCCAGCCGGTCGAAGGCACAGTTGCCGCACTCGCAGCGACTAGCCACGCGACGCAGATTGCGATCGTAGCGAGTGGATTGAGTTCCTGGGACCCCAATGGCTCCGGTTTGGTGCTAAGAGGGGGGACGCTTCCGGGAGGCGACGGAGGCCGAGCCGCATTCCTAATCGATATTCCAGCTTCCGGCCGCTGGGACATCCAGATCACAGACGGACAAAGCTTGCCCAGGGTGACCGACAATCTTGGCAAGACGGTCAACCCCGCCCTCCGGCTGAGAACCCTAAGGACCGAAATGCCCGAGGGCAGCAAGGTCGACACCGAGGAGGACAGTCCATCGGCACGGGCAAGAGTTCGCCTTCTGATGTCCGCAGTCGATGCGGAGCTCGCCGACTACAGCGTGACCCAGGAGTTCTACAACCAAAAGATCTTCTATTGCGAACCGGCAGGCAACACCTGCCAAGCCGGGACCGCCGCGAACCAGCAGGCGTTCACGGATCGGTTCCGGTGGACTACTCAAAACCCCGTTGTCGTCAAGTGGAAGGCGATAGGTGGCGGGTTTGCACCCCGCCTGGGCCTGAAAGGGGGGGCCGAGATCTGGTTGATCAATTCGGCCGTCGAAGCGGGATCCTTCCAGCCGGCGGCGACCTACACGCTAGAGCACCTCCGACATTTTTACGATTGGGCAACGAAACCTGACTACGGCACGCGATTTGCGCTAAAGCAATCTAAGGAGGCGGGGCCGGTGTTCTGCCCGCCGCTGGCTATCGAGTACTAGAGTCGTGCGCAGGGCCACCCGTTCCCTTCTAGTCGTGCTGATTGCGGTTGGCGGCTTGTTCTTGGGCCTCCGACAAGTGGCGCGGCCCCTGCTCCTGGGAGAACCCGCAAGCCACATAGAGTTTCCCGGGGTTGTCGCCTTGACGACGGACAAAGCCGGCAATCCCCCGCTGGCGTTCCTAAAGTGCACCGGTGTCCTGGTAGAGGACCCTTTTGAGAAGGGGGGCGTCCCCGTGGTTCTCTCGACGAAGCACTGCGACCAACGAATGAACGTCTATCCGGGTCGGGATCGCTGGTTTGATGGTGCACCGTTCAGGATCACCTCGTGGACACCGGGGCCGGGCGGCATTATTGCAGCGCGAGCGTGCCAGCAGACTCATCTGCCCCGCTCGGTCCTGGTGCCGGGGCCGCCTGCTTTGCCGATATCTGAGGCCCTCACGTCTGTGGGTTGGAACCTAGAGGCCAATGCAACATCTGGGTCCGCTGCGAACTGGCTCCGGTCCTGGCTGGTTCCAGGGACGGCCGCCAAACCCGGGGGATTGATTCAGAATCGGCGCCAAAGTTGGGTTGGTGGGGCTGTGCCATCAGGCACTCAGACTTGGGAAACCGATGCTGACGGTTACCGGATTTTCGAGTCCGGAGACTGCGGGTCGCCACTCTTCGCAAGCAAGGGAAGGGTGGCTGGCGTCATGATCGACGACTATGCTCGCTCCGACGCAGCGGGGGCTTCCACTGGTGCGATATTCACCCTCAGCCCGCCAGTCTACGAGTGGCTCCGAACAGATCCTCTCCCGGCCTGCCCGTGAGGTTCGACGAGCCCTTCTGGCTAAGGCGGCTCAGCAGGAATCCTGCCATCTCTTGTCTAATGCGGCAGTCAGTCGGACCCCGGATCCCTCCAGTAAGCTCCCTCCGAAATGGAACCCACCCTCTGGCGATGGAGCATCGGCGTTCAGATCTCGTCGCTGGCGCTGATCACGGGGTTCTTCCTCGTCCTTCAGCGTTCGCTGCCGCCAGGCGCGATCTCATCGTGGGTTCGCGGCTGGGTGTGGAACTTCGTCGCCGTCGCGGCGGCGCTCGGCTTCTGGATGATCCGCACCACCGACGAAACGCGGCCGCTGGCGTATTTCCTCTACATGGCGCCGAAGTGTCTCTCGGTCCTGTATCTCGTGCAGGGCGCGTGGATTCTGCACAGGCCGGGCGCGCACCTGTCTCGGCCGGCTCCGCTCGGGGTCGCGGCCTTTCTCTTTCCCCGTGTCGGGGCGTGGGCCTTCACCAGCATCGCCCTTCTCGGCGTCGGCCGGCAGCTCTTCATCGGCCTCATGTTCGTGCCGACCGGCATCGCCCTGGCCCGATCGGGTGATCGCGCGCTCGGGTGGCTCGCCGCTGGGTTCCTCGTTCGTGGCGGTCTGTGCCTGATCGAGGCTTCCGCCTACAGTTCCCAGCTCGCGCCCGACCACGTCATCCCGCCTGTACTTCGCGCCCAGGTGGGGACGTTCCTTTCCGCCCACTCGTCCTTTGACACCGGCGGCGAGTGGCTGCTCGCCCTTGGCTTCGTCCTCGCCATCTCGCTCCGAGCGCAGCGCGACCTTCAGGCGACGATCGGGAACCTCCACGACGCTCAGGAGGGTCTGCGCCGAATGGTCGATCACGATCCGCTCACCGCTCTCCTCAACCGCCGCGCCCTTCCCGGCGTGCTGCGGGCGGCGCAACCCGAAGGCGCAACCCTCCTCTTCTTCGATCTGGACGACTTCAAGGGAGTCAACGACCATCATGGGCATGAGGCGGGGGACCGCTGCCTGAAGCATTTCGCCGACGCCCTTCGCGAGAGTTTCCGGCCCAGCGACTCCTTCGTCCGCTACGGCGGCGACGAGTTTCTGGTGATAGCACCCGGGCTGGAGCGAAAACTCGCCGACGAACGTATCGAGGCCCTGCGGCGTCGGCTTGCCGCGGGGTCCGACCTTCCGGAGCTTCGTTTTTCCGTGGGAATCTCGAACCTCGCCCCGGGCGGCCGGCCCGAGGACGCCCTGCAGGCCGCGGATCAGCTGATGTACGAGGCGAAGACCAAGAACGCGTCCTGATCCAAATTCACCCCGCTTTTGTTCAGCGGCTTGAATTCCGAGGGGCAAGGCCACGCGCCAAATCGCGCCACAACTCTGCTGGCGTGGGAAAAGCCTTGCGGCGTCGGGAGGAGCCGCCCTACGATCGCCCGTTTCCTGACCCGCTTTGGGAAATCCGGCCGTTTGGTTCCGTCTCAACCTGTGAGATCCCGACCATGCACTACGACGATCGACCGACAGAGGCGTCCGCTCCCCGCGCCGCTCTCTCCACGGAGACCGGCGAACGGCATCGCGCCGCCCCGGACGAATCAGACAGGGGAGCGGTTGACGTCAAGGCGGCGTTCGGGAAGGGACGGGCGAATGCCAGCGAGCTTGTCAACGCCCGCAACCTCCACGCTCGCTCAAGCCGCGCCACGCCGCAGGGGCTGATCGTCGGGCTTGGCGATTCGTGGTTCGATCATCCGGGCGCCGATGTGCTCTCGTCCCTTGAAGACGGCGGCTACGAGGTCGAGGCGATCGCCCACTGCGGAGAGACCCTCGAGAACATGGCGTTCAATGTCCGGCTGCTCGGCGACTTTCATCGCCTCCTCAGCCGCGTCAAACAGAGCGGTCGCGCGCCCAAGGCCGTTCTTCTGGGCGGCGGCTCCAACGACATCGCCGGCGAAGAGTTCGCGGTGCTCCTGAATCACGCTTCCTCGGGTCTGCCCGCCCTCAACCCGACCGTCCTCGACGGCCTGGTGGATCGCCGCCTCAAAGTCGCCCTTGCCCACTGGATCGGTGCGGTGGACGCGGTCGGACGCGGGGTCTTCGGCCTGCCTCTCAAGATCGTGATCCATGGTTACGACTATCCGGTGCCCGATGGGCGTGGCACCACCCTCGGCGGGCTTCAGGCGCGCGGTCCGGCGCTTCGTCCCGCGTTCTGGTCGAAGGGCCACACGAATCTGCAGCGCAATCGCGGTGTGGTGCGCGAGTTGATCAATCGCCTCAACGACATGCAGCTCTCGCTGGTCGAGGAGCTGGAGTTGCCGAACCTGGTCCACGTCGATCTGCGGAACACGTTGTCGGCAGTGCTGTACGAGAACGACTGGGACAACGAACTGGCACCGACCGAGAGCGGCTTCCGCGCGCTGGCGCGCCGGATCGCCACTGCCATCTAGGAGCCGGGCGAGCAGAAATGTAGCGGCGTGCAGGCGAGCGCGGTCAAGGGCTCGTTCGCGACGGATGCGGACTCGATGTTCTGACCGCGGCCCGCGCCGAAAAGGGGCGGACGTACACGGGCGGGGGCCGGGCTCGGATCAAACCGGGCCCGGCCCTTGTCGCTTCAGGGCCCCTCGCCGGAAGTTCCTTGCGGTAAACGCGCGCCGCGTGTCCGTCTCCCGTTGAAAGGAGACCCACTTTCAATGAGTCCAAGAATCGCGCGTTCGCACGCCCTCGCTCTGTCCGTTCTCTTCGCGGCCCCGTCGGTTCGCGCCGACACCTCCCACGTCATCTCCGATACCTTCACGAACCCGGGTTCGGTGAATCAGAAGAACGGGACCAACGCGGACATCATCGTCCGCAACACGAACGGCGATCGCTACGGCTTCGTCCACTTCGACCTCTCCGCGGTGCCTCCCGGCACTCCCATCGCGAGCGCCTACCTGCGGCTTTACGCGAGCCAGGTGCTGAACTCGGGCACGCTCGATGTGAAACCGGTTCTGGGAGCCTGGGATGAGGCGACCCTGAGCCATGCGCTCACGCCGGCCCTCGGCGCGGTCATCGCGTCTCATCCGATCGCCAGCGGCGATCAGGCGGGCTACGTGCTGATCAACATCACATCGATCGTCCAGCAATGGACGAGCGGCGCGCTCGTGAACAATGGCCTCGCCCTCATGCCTAACACCGGCACGGTTCTGCGCGTGACTTTCGACAGCAAGGAATCTCCCGAGCGCGGGCATGCTCCCGAACTGGAGATCATCCCGGTGGGACCGGCCGGGCCCCAGGGCGCTCAGGGCCCGCAGGGCATCCAGGGGATTCAGGGAATCCAGGGTGAACCCGGCGTGGGCTCGGTTGTTCAGGTCGGTAGTGGAACTGGTCTTCTGGGCGGTCCCATCACGACAACCGGTACGCTCAGTCTGGACACTGCTTTCACTGACAACCGCTACTTCCAACTGAACGCTTCGAACGCGGTATTCGGGCAACAGACCTTCACCAACAACCTCGGGGCGTCGGCCATCATCGGCTACACCACCCAGCCCAACAGCGGCCACGCCATACTCGGGCACGCGCAAGCGACAACCGGTGACACGCACGGCGTCCGCGGGGTCAGCGATTCCGCCCTTGGGAGCGGGGTTGTGGGTGTGGCGAGTGAGACAACCGGAGGAACCCGCGGCGTCTTCGGTCAGGTGGTGAGTCCCAATGGTGTCGCGGGGTCGTTCGACAACGCAGCCGGCGGGAGGCTACTCGCGGCAAGCGTGAACGGAGCCACGCGGTTCCGCGTCGAGGGCGATGGCTCGATCTTCAACGACGGCGGGATCACCGCCCAGGGCACGGTGACCGCACCTGCGTTCTCGGGCGATGGCGCGGGGCTCACGAATGTGACCGCAGTCAGCGCCAACACCGCGAACACCGCGAACGTGGCCGCGGTCTCGAACGACGTCAACTGCGCGGGCTGCATCACCGAATCGAAGCTCTCCTTCGTTCCGGTCACGTCCGCCCAGCTCGCCGGTTACGCGGTACTCAGCGGCAACAACGCGCTCGCCGGCAACCAGACCATCACGGGCGAGGTCTACGCCTCCACCTCAGGCCCGACCAACACCGGCATCTTCCTCCAGTCCGGCGGGGGCACCGCATTGATCGGCCAGACCACTCAGTCGAACAGCGGTCACGCGGTCCTCGGCTACGCGTCGTCGACCACCGGAGACACCCACGGCGTTCGTGGAGTTAGCGACTCTGCCCAGGGAAGTGGAGTTGTAGGCGTGGCGAGCGAGGCCACGGGTGCGACACGCGGTGTCTTCGGTCAGGTGGTGAGTCCGGCAGGCGTGGCGGGATCGTTCGACAACGCGGCGGCGGGGCGGCTGCTGGCCGCGAGCGTGAACGGCGCCACCCGGTTCCGTGTTGAGGGCGATGGCTCGATCTTCAACGACGGCGGGATCACCGCACAGGGAACGGTGACCGCGCCGGCCTTCGTCGGCGATGGTTCGGGACTCACCAACATTCCCGCCGGACCCCAGGGCC